>CAXRGK010000001.1:0-3461 GCA_964230145.1 Burkholderiaceae bacterium
GCCGCTGTTGCGCGGCAGGCCATAAAAGTCAGCGCCGTTGAAGCTGGCAAAGGCTTCGAGCTTGTCCAGTGCGCCCGCGTTGTCAAAGGCTTCGGCGTACATCTCGATGGCGGCGTGTGCGGTGTAGCAACCGGCGCAACCCGTGGCGTGCTCCTTGAGGTAGGCCGGGTGCGGCGCGCTGTCGGTGCCCAGGAAGAACTTCGGATTGCCGCTGGTGGCGGCCTGCACCAGCGCCAGGCGGTGCGTCTCGCGCTTCAAGACCGGCAAGCAGTAGTAATGCGGACGAATGCCACCTGTGAAGATGGCGTTGCGGTTGTAGAGCAGGTGGTGGGCAGTGACGGTGGCGCCCAGCAGATCGTCGCTTTCTGCCACATACTGCGCGGCCTCCTTCGTGGTGATGTGCTCCATCACGATCTTCAGGCCCGGGAAATCACGGCGCAGTGGCTTGAGTTGCTGCTCGATGAACACGGCCTCGCGGTCGAAGAGGTCGATGTCAGACGATGTGACTTCGCCGTGCACCAGCAGCAGCACGCCCTCGCGCTGCATGGCTTCGAGCACTGGATAGATCTTGCGGATGTCGGTCACACCCGCATCGCTGTTGGTGGTGGCGCCGGCCGGATACAGCTTGCAGGCCACCACGCCAGCAGCCTTGGCGCGCTTGATCTCCTCAGGCGCCAGGTTGTCGGTCAGGTACAGCGTCATCAGCGGTTCAAAGGCCATGCCCGCAGGCACGGCGGCCAGGATGCGATCCTTGTAGGCCAGCGCCTGCGCGGCGGTGGTCACCGGCGGCTTGAGGTTGGGCATGATGATGGCGCGGCCGAACTGGGCGGCGGTGTGCGGCACCACGGTCTTCAGTGCAGCCCCGTCGCGCACATGGAGGTGCCAGTCGTCGGGGCGGGTGAGGGTGAGTTGCTGGGTCATGGCCCCTATTGTCTCAAAGACCGGCTTCGCGCCTGACTGGCCGGGTTTCACCCCGACGGGCGATGAGATATTCGTTGGCCGGGATATGCGCCCGCCAGGGCGAGACCCGACCAAGCGCCCTCAACAAAATCAATGCGCCAGGATCTTGGACAAAAAGTCCTTGGTCCGGGGCTGCCGGTTTTCCGGGTGGTTGAAGAACTCGTCCTTGGAGCAGTCCTCCAGAATGCGCCCGCCCACATCAATGAAGATCACGCGGTTGGCCACCTTGCGGGCAAAACCCATCTCGTGGGTCACCACCATCATGGTCATGCCCTCATGGGCCAGCTGCACCATCACGTCCAGCACCTCGCCCACCATCTCGGGGTCGAGCGCCGAAGTCGGCTCGTCGAACAGCATGACCATGGGGTCCATCGACAGGGCGCGGGCAATCGCCACGCGCTGCTGCTGGCCACCCGAGAGCTGGCCAGGAAATTTGTCCTTGTGCGCCATCAGGCCTACACGGTCGAGCATCTTCAGACCGCGGGCCTTGGCATCGGCGATGCTGCGACCGAGCACCTTGACCTGCGCAATCGTCAGGTTCTCGGTGACCGACAGGTGCGGGAACAGCTCGAAATGCTGGAACACCATGCCCACGCGCGAGCGCAGCTTGGGCAGGTCGGTTTTGGGGTCGTGCAGCGGCACGCCATCGACGAACAGCTCACCTTTCTGGAAAGGCTCCAGGCCGTTGACGGTCTTGATGAGTGTGGACTTGCCCGAACCCGAAGGCCCGCAGACCACGACGACATCGCCCTTGTTGATGCTCACCGAGCAGTCATTGAGCACCTGTACCGGGCCGTACCACTTCGAAACGTTCTTGATTTCAATCATTTGCAACTCCCTTCAGCGCACGATGGCGATCTTCGCCTGCAGCCGCTTGACGCCCCAGGACAGGGCAAAACAGATCACGAAATACACCACCGCAGCGACCAGGTAGGCCTCTTCGGGACGGCCATAGATCTTGCCGGCGTTGGTGAAGCCCTTGAGCAGGTCATAGGCACCAATGGCATAGACCAGCGAGGTGTCCTGGAACAGGATGATGGTCTGCGTGAGCAGCACCGGCAGCATGTTGCGAAAGGCCTGCGGCAGGATGATCAGGCGCATGTTCTGCGCATAGCTCATGCCCAGCGCCTGGCCTGCAAACACCTGACCACGCGGGATCGACTGGATACCGGCGCGCATGATCTCGCTGAAGTAGGCTGCTTCGAAGGCGATGAAGGTGATGATGGCCGAGACCTCGGCGCCAATGGGCTTGCCGATCAGGAAAGGGATCAGCAGGTAAAACCACAGGATCACCATCACCAGCGGCACGGAGCGCATGCCGTTGACGTAGAAGGTGGCCGGAGCCATGAGTGCCTGTTTGCCCGACAGGCGCATGAGGGCCAGCAGCGTGCCAAAGAAGATGCCGCCCAGCGTGGCGATGAGGGTCAGCTGCACGCTGAAGGCGAGCCCCCCCCAGACGAACTTCTGCAGCACATCGAGGTTGATGAATGAAAAGTCGAGACCCAGCATGTCAGTGGCCTCCCCCGGTGCCCGCAGCCACAAAGCCGGGCACACGCATCCGGTTTTCGATGAAGGCGAAAACGCGGTTGACGGCAAATGCCGACAAGGCGTACAGCGCCGTCACCGCCAGGTAGATCTCGATGCCGCGCGAGGTCTCTTCCTGCGCCTGCATGGCGAACATGGTGAGTTCGGCGATCGACACCGCAAAGGCCACCGAGGAATTCTTGAGCAGGTTCATCGACTCGCTGGTCAGCGGCGGCAGGATGATGCGAAACGCCATCGGCAGGATCACATAGCGGTAGCTTTGCCAGGTGGTGAAACCCATGGCCATGGCGGCGTAGCGCTGACCGCGCGGCAGCGCCTGAATGCCGGCACGGAACTGCTCGGCAATGCGGGCCGAGGTGAAAAAACCCAAACCGAACACCACCAGCACGAAGCCGGGCACCTGCTGGAAGGCCGGGATGATCTTGGGCACCACGAAGTACCACAGGAAGATCTGCACCAGCAAGGGGATGTTGCGAAACAACTCCACCCAGGCGTTGGCCAGTCGCACCAGCCAGGGTCGGTTGGGCAAGGTGCGCAACGTGCCCACCAGGGCGCCCACCACCATCGCCACCAGCCACGAGGTGCCGGCCACCGCCAGCGTCCAGCGCCACGCTTCCAGCATCCATTCCAGATAAGTGCGGCCACTGCCGTCGTCCTGCAGGAAAACCTGCCAATCCCATGTCATGGTTCTTGCTCCATGTTCATCAATAAAAAGACCCCGACCGGCATGTCCCGGCGGGGTCTGTCTTCACTCACGCCAGGATCACTTCTTGGCGTAGTCCTCGGCCGGCTTGTCGTTCAGGTTGGCCCAAGCCGCCTTGTTGGTGTCGCTGGCAGGCATGTTCAGGCGGGCACCTTTCGGAGGAATCGGCTGCACAAACCACTTGTCATAGAGCTTGGCCAGCTCACCGCTCTTGGCCAGGGCAGCAATCGTGTCGTCGGCCAGTTTCTTGAAC
>CAXRGK010000002.1:0-23036 GCA_964230145.1 Burkholderiaceae bacterium
CGGAAACGGCTCCAGCGCCGCAACCAGCCGGCCCATTCAAGGGCTCGGGCCAGGCAGGCGCCCAGCAGGGCTCCTGCCGTGTTGAGCAGGGCGTCCACGTTGGAGGGCACCCGCATGGGAAAGAGCATTTGCGTCGATTCCAGGCTGACGCTCAGCACACCAGCCGTGAGCGTGGCCAGCAGCACCGGTGCACGCACCGCACTGCGCTGTAAAGCGAGCGCCAGCAAAAACCCAAAGGGTGCATAGCCAAGCAAGTTGGAAATCACATCAAAGCCGGTCCAGTACCTCGGCCAGGGTGCCCACAGAAAGGCCCAGGGCGCGAGCCCCTGAACCCGCCATCCCTCAAAAGGGTAGAGGCTGGCGTAAACGATCAGCGCGGCATAAATCAGCGACAGAGGCCAGGCTGCCGTCTTGCGCATGTCGGCCTCAGAAAGGCTTGACCACCACCAGCACCACGGCGGCCAGCATCATCAGCACCGGGATTTCGTTGAACCAGCGAAACCACACATGGCTGCGCTGCATGCTGCCCGCCTGGAACTTGCGCAGGATGACGCCACATCCATGGTGGTAGCCCAGCAGCAGCACGACGATGCCCAGTTTGGCGTGCATCCAGCCTTGGCCCGGCCCCTTGCCGATGCCGTAGTGCAGCCAGAGCACCAACCCCAGCACCAACGCCGGCACCGCCAGGATCGTCATGAAGCGGTAGAGCTTGCGCGCCATCAGGAGCAAGCGTTCCCGCTCTGCCGCAGAATCGGCCGGCACCATGGCCAGGTTCACGTAGATGCGGGGCAGGTAAAACAGGCCGGCAAACCAGCTGGCCACGAAGACGATGTGCAGGGCTTTGATCCAGAGCATGGTGGCAGTTTAGTGGAGCATGCCCGGATGGCAGGCAAAAAAAACCCCCGACCAGCGGTCGAGGGCGAGAAGCCTTTTTGCTGTCACACATCAAGGCCCCGCTCAGGGAGGAAAAGCGGGGGACGGCAAGCCGTCCGATGCGCAATGTATCAAATAACAAAACTGTCAACAAGGGTGTTTTTGTGTTTTTCGCAAAAACACGCCAGAGCGGTGTCCCCTCGGCAGCCCTGAGGGCCCATGCCTTGAGGCAAAATTTTGGGATGACTCCGTTCGCCCCCTTCCCCCATGGCCGTCCGCGCCGCCTGCGCCGCGACGAATTCACCCGCAATCTGGTGCGCGAGCACCGCGTCACGGCGCACGACCTGATTTACCCGGTCTTCGTGCTGGACGGCCAGAACCAACGCCAACAAGTCGGCTCCATGCCCGGCGTGGAGCGGCTGTCGCTGGACCAGCTGCTGCCGGTGGCCGAAGACTGCGTCAAGCTGGGCATCCCGGTCATGGCCCTGTTCCCGGTGATCGACGCTTCGCTCAAAGACCCGACCGGCAAGGAAGCCATGAACCCCGACGGTCTGGTGCCGCGGGTGGTGCGCGAACTCAAAAAGCGCTTTCCCGAACTGGGCGTGATGACCGACGTGGCTCTGGACCCCTTCACCAGCCACGGTCAGGACGGCCTGCTCGATGAAACCGGCTACATCCTCAACGACGAAACCACCGCCGTGCTGGTGCAGCAGGCGCTCACCCAGGCCGAGGCTGGCGTGGACATCGTGGCGCCCAGCGACATGATGGACGGGCGCATCGGTGCGATCCGTGCCGCGCTCGAAGCCCGCGGCCTGATCCACACCCGCATCATGGCCTACAGCGCCAAGTACGCCAGCGCTTTCTATGGCCCCTTCCGCGACGCCGTGGGCTCGGCCGCCAACCTGGGCAAGAGCAACAAGAAGGCCTACCAGATGGACCCGGGCAACACCGACGAGGCGCTCAAGGAAGTGGCGCTGGACATTGCCGAAGGCGCCGACATGGTCATGGTCAAGCCCGGCATGCCGTATCTGGATGTGGTGCGCCGCGTCAAGGACGAGTTCCGCATCCCGACCTTCGCCTACCAGGTCAGCGGCGAATACGCCATGCTCAAGGCCGCCGCCCAAAACGGCTGGCTGGACCACGACGCGGTCATGCTCGAGAGCCTGCTGGCCTTCAAGCGCGCGGGTGCCGACGGCGTGCTCACCTACTTTGCGCGCGATGTGGCGCGCATCGTCAACCGCCTGCCCTGAAGCGAAAGCCAGCGGCGTGCGGGTCTTCACCATCACCGGCGCACGGGTGGAAGCCGGGCAGGCCCTGCCCGAACAGTTGCCAGCGCAGGGTTATGTGTGGATTTCCTGCTCGCGAACGGCGTTTGAGTCCGAACTGTCCCGCATCCAGAGCACGCTGGAGCGTCTGACCGGGCGCGCGCTGGTGGACCTGCATGTGTCGGACCTGCTGAATGCGCAACTGCCCTCGCACTTCGACTACAGCTCGCACTACGACCTGATGGTGTTCCGTCGTCTGGCGCAGGGCGACGGCGCCAGCAACACGCCCGCCCCGGATGCGCGCGGCAAACGCCCGGGGCCGCCGGTGCTGCAACGCATCGACACCAGCCCGGTGGGCTTTGCCGTGTTCGACCGCGTGCTGCTGAGCGTGCACCCCAACGATTGCGCCGTGCGCGACGCTTACGCGGCGCGGCTGCTGGCCTCGGCCAGCGCCAGCCCTGCCGAACCCGATGCGCGCTCGACCGGCGCGCGCGGTATCCCGGCCAGCCCGGCCGACATGATGCTGCGCATCATGAGCCAGATGGTGGACGGTTATCTGGCGCTGCGCCGCGAACTGAGCCGCCAGCTTGACCACTGGCAGGCCGAACTGCTGAGCCCGCGCACGCGCTTTTCGCGCTGGGACGCGCTGCTGCAGGCACGCGTGGCGCTGCACCAGCTCGAATCGCTGTGCGACGACCAGCGCACCGCCGTGCAGGTCTGGACCGAATCGCTCAACAGCTGGGGGCCGAGTGCCCAGCTGTCCGATCACGCGCTGGAGCTGCTCAAGATCCGCAGCCGCGATGTGCTCGAACACATCGAGCGCGTGGTGCAGCATGTGCGCCGACTCGAACACAACACCGAAACCGCCGTGCAGATGCACTTCAATGTGCAGGGCAACCACACCAACGACATCATGCGCACGCTCACCGCGCTCACAGCCATCTTTTTGCCACTGAACCTGATCGCCGGCATCTTCGGCATGAACTTCGAATTCATGCCCTGGCTGCACCAAGCCGCCGCGTTCTGGTGGACGCTGGGCAGCATGGCACTGATCGCGCTGGTGCTGGGTCTGGTGTTCTGGCGCAAGCGTTACCTGGCCAGAACCGGGGAATAAACCTGCCTTGCAGGAGGCCGCCCCTGCGGCCGAAGGTCATTCGCACGCAGGGGCGCTCCTGCAACGGCAACAGCTCAGCCGACGTGCTTCGCGAAAAACGCCAGCGTGCGTTCGCGTGCCAGCTTCGCCGAGGGTTCGTGCCAGGCGCCGCGCTGGTCGCAGTTGAAGCCGTGGTGCGCCGCGTAGGTGTGCACTTCCACTTCCGGGTGTGCTTTGGCAAAGGCCTGCACCGTGTCCAGCGGAATCCACTTGTCTTCTTCGGCAAAGTGCGCCAGCACCGGCACCTTGGGCTGGCGTGCGGTTTCTTCGGGCGTGGTCACACCACCGCCGTAGTAGGGCGCTGCCGCACTCAGGCCTGACAGCAGGCAAGCCGAGCGCCAGGTCAGCAGCCCCCCCCAGCAATAGCCGACGACGCCCACCTTGCCACCGCAAGCCTTGGCCGCATGGTCAATCGCGGCCTGGATGTCCTGCATCACACCGGGTGCCGGCAAGGCTTCGACCGCCGTCTTGTAGCCAAAGCCTTCGCCCATGTCCGCTTCGCTGTAGCCCAGCTCCACGCCCGGCTTGACCCGGTGAAAGGCCGCAGGGGCCACGGCCAGGTAACCCTCCGCCGCATAAGCATCGGCGACGTTGCGGATGTGGCTGTTCACGCCAAAGATCTCCTGGATCACCACCACCGCGCCGCGCGGCTTGCCGGCAGGGCGGGCTTCATAGGCCGGCACCGCGGTGCCGTCGGCCGTCTTCAGTTCAATCATGGTTCCCATGGTTTTCTCCTTAATGTGGTTCAGCGTGCCAGAGCACGCTCGACAAAATCGAGCCGGTCCTGCCCCCAGAAAATTTCACCATCGATGACGTAGCTCGGCGCACCGAACACACCTGCATCGATCGCTTGCTGGGTATAGGCCTCGTAACGCTCCTGTGCGGCCTGGCTGTGCGATTGTTCCAGCAAACCGGCTGGCAAACCCTGCTCCACCAGCAGCTGGGCCAGCACTTTTTCATCGGCGATGTTGCGCTCCTGCGCCCAGCAGGCTGACAGCACGGCACCCGCCACGGCCATGGCGGCCTGCGCACCTTGCGCGATGTCGGCCGCAATGATCAGCCGCGCCGCATCGTCACCGCCCACCGGAAAGTATTTCGGCTTGAGGTTGAGCGGCGCCCCCAGGTGCTCGCTGAAGCGCTGCAGCTCCACCAGCCGGTAGGCCTGGCGCTGCGGCGCCCGCTGACCCAGCGGCAGTCCACCGGAAATCGGGAAGACCTTGCCACCCAGGTCGATGGGCATGACGCGGACCGCGGCACCTGCGCGGTGGGCAATCTCGGCCAGGCGCTGGTGGCCCAGATAAGCCCAGGGGCTCTGTGGTGCGAAGTAATAGTCGACTGTGCGACCCATAGGGTCTCCTTGAGGTTGTTTAATGTTTGGCAACGGGTTGTACCCGTTACCCATGATTTTTGCTGGAGAGGGGACATGGACAAGGTCTTGTTGGTGACCGGCGGCAGCCGGGGCATTGGCGCCGCCACCTGCCTGCTGGCGGCTCGCCAGGGCTGGGCCGTGGCGGTGAACTACACCGCCCATTCGCTGGCCGCCGATGAAGTGGTGCGCCAGATCCGCGCCTCTGGTGGCCGCGCCATGGCGGTGCAGGCCGATGTGGCCGATGAAGCGCAGGTGCTGCGCATGTTCGAGCAGGTCGACGCGAAACTCGGCCGCCTGACCGGACTGGTCAACAACGCCGGTGTGGTCGATGTCACGGCACGCGTGGAAGACATGAGCGTGGCGCGATGGAAGCGGATGTTCGACATCAACGTGATCGGCAGCCTGATCTGCGCGCGCGAGGCCGTGCGCCGCATGAGCACGAAACACGGTGGATCGGGGGGCAGCATCGTCAACCTCTCCAGCGCCGCCGCCCGCCTGGGCGCGCCTGGCCAGTATGTGGATTACGCTGCCGCCAAAGGGGCCATCGATGCCTTCACCATCGGTCTGGCCAAGGAAGTGGGGCCGGACGGCATCCGCGTCAACGCGGTGCGGCCCGGCCTGATCGAGACCGAGATCCACGCCTCGGGCGGCCTGCCCAACCGGGTCAGAGACCTGCAGCACCAGGTGCCCATGGGACGTGGCGGCACCGCCGAAGAAGTGGCCGAAGCCATCGTCTGGCTGCTGGGCGAAGGCGCCAGCTACACCACCATGAGCCTGATCGAAGTGTCCGGAGGCCGTTGATGAGCATCAAGTACTACTGGGAAGACTTTGCAGCCGGCCAGGTGCGCGACATGGGCACCATCACGCCCACGCGCGAGGAAATCATTGCCTTTGCCAGCCAGTTCGACCCGCAGCCTTTTCACCTTGACGACGAGGCGGCCAAGGCCTCGGTGTTTGGCGGTCTGTGCGCCAGCGGCTGGCACACCTGTGCCATGGCCATGCGCCTGATGGTGACAAACTTCCTGCACGAAACATCCAGCCTGGGCTCCCCCGGTCTGGAAAGCCTGAAATGGCTCAAGCCCGTGTTCCCGGGCGACACCTTGCGCCTGCAGCACACCATTGTGGAAACCAAACCGATGGGCAAACGCCCCGATGTGGGCATGGTCCACACCCTCTGGGAAATGTTCAACCAGAACGGTGACAAGGTGCTGCACATGGACGGCTGGGGGATGTTCCGCCGCCGAACGCCCGCCGCCTGAACAGCGACTTCGCCAGCCAGCAGAACGGCTGGGCACTGGCGACGGGTGCAGGCACAATGGGTCGATGGACTTCAAGCCGCTCATCACCCTGTTGGCCATCGTCAATCCGCTGGCCTGTGTGCCGTTTTTCATCCATTACACCCAGGGCTTCAGCCGTGCGCAACGCCAACGTACGGTGCTGATCTCGTCCTTCACCGCCTTCGCGGTGATCGCAGCCAGTGCCTTGCTCGGTCTGCAAATCCTGGAATTTTTTGGCATATCGCTTGCCAGCTTTCAGGTGGGCGGCGGCATGCTGCTGTTGACCTCGGCCCTGTCCATGCTCAACGCCCAACCCGCCGAAGCCCGCGCCAACGCCGATGAAGTGCAGAACGCCGAAGCCCGGGCGGCTGTAGGGGCCAGCATTGCGGTGGTGCCGCTGACCATTCCGCTGCTAACCGGTCCGGCCACCATGTCCACCGTGGTGATCTATGCAGAAAAGGCCCGCGACCTGATGCAATTGGGCACACTGGTGGGTTATGGCGTGGCCATCGGCTTGGCCACGGCGCTGTGTTTTTCGATGGCCTCGCCCATCGCACGCGTGCTGGGCCAGACCGGCATCAACGTCATGACCCGTCTGATGGGCCTGATCCTGGCGGCGCTGGCCGTCGAGGTGATGGCCGACGGGCTGCACAAGCTGTTTCCGGCGCTGGGCGGACACTGATCGAATATGCCAGCGCCTGGATCTGACGATCCTGCCGGCGCGTCAGCAAGGCCAAGGCCGCCACTGCGCCCAGACATGCAAAAAACATGTCGGACTGTGTGTCCCACTCGTCGCCCTGCGTGCCCAGGAACTCGTCTGCCCCCTGGCCGAGCCACAGCGCAGCCGCCCACTCGATCAGCTCATACGCGGCGCTGATGGCCAGCGCAATGCAGACCACAATGAACGCCAGCATCCTGGGGCCCCGCACCCAGCCACCGCGCAACAGGATCTCGCGCGCGGCCAGGGCAGGCACCCAGCCCTGCATGAAGTGCCCCAGCTTGTCGTAGGGGTTGCGCTGCAAACCCAGCCACTGCGCCACCTCAATGCCCAGCGGTACACGCGCATAGGTGTAGGCCCCGCCCACCATCAGCACCATCGCATGCAGCCCGATCCAGACATAGAGCAGCGAAGTCAGCTCAAAGCGCCGGCGGGTCCACCACAACACAGGCCAGACGATCAGCACAGGCAGCACCTCCATCAGCCAGGTCAGCCGGTCGTAGGGCTGCCAGCCCGACCAGACCAGCACCGGTGTGACCAGTGCCGTGGCCCACAGCAGGGCATGAGGACGTCCGAAGGTCATGGGCTGCAGATCAGGCGCAGGGGCTGACCTCATCCCGCTTTGCTGCCGGCTTGCACCATCTTCATGGCCGAGGCGATCAGGGTGGAGACTTCGGTCATGTTGCTCGGCACCACCAGCGTGGTGCTGGCCTCGCTGGCCAGGCGTCCATAGGCTTCCACCGCTTTTTCGGCCACCTTGAGCTGCACGGCCTGCTCACCCCCGGGCTGACGGATGGCAGCGGCCACACGTTCCAGAGCCTGCGCCGTGGCGTCGGCCACCGCCTTGATGGCCTCGGCCTCGCCCTGGGCCTTGTTGATCTGGGCCTGCTTTTCACCTTCGGAACGGGCGATGAAAGCCTCGCGCTCACCGGTGGCGATGTTGATCTGTTCCTGACGTCGGCCCTCGGAAGCGGCAATCAACGCGCGCTTTTCACGCTCGGCCGTGATCTGCGCCTGCATCGCGTGCAGGATTTCGGCGGGCGGGGTCAGGTCCTTGATTTCGTAACGCAGCACCTTGACGCCCCAGTTGAGCGCGGCCTCGTCAATGGCCGCCACCACCTGCGCATTGATCATGTCGCGCTCTTCAAAGGTCTTGTCGAGTTCGAGCCGGCCAATCACGGAGCGCAGGGTGGTCTGCGCCAGCTGCGTGACGGCGACCACGTAGTTGGACGAACCGTAACTGGCGCGCATCGCGTCGGTCACCTGAAAAAACAGGATGCCGTCGACCTGCAGCTGCGTGTTGTCCTTGGTGATGCAGACCTGGCTGGGCACATCCAGCGGAATTTCCTTGAGGCTGTGCTTGTGGGCCACCCGGTCAACAAAAGGCACGATGAAGTTCAGGCCAGGCGCCAGCGTGCTGCTGTATTTGCCCAGGCGCTCGACCACCCAGGCGTTTTGTTGCGGCACCACCTTGACCGAACGGGCGATGAAGATCACCGCCACCACCAACACCACGATTGCGACTTCCATGGGGACCCCCTTTGTGTTCAAGTGCCGCCGTGCGGCCTGGTCATATTTTTTCGACGATCAGGCGGTTGCCTGACAACTCCACCACGCGGTAGCGACCCGGCTCGGCCAACTGGCCTGCACGCAATACCGCCGTCCACTGCGCGCCCCGGTAACGCACGCTGGCCTGCCCCCCGGGCGACCAGGCGTCGATCTGCAGCTCTTCCCCAATGTCCAGGTTGACGCTGCGTTCGGCACGCGCCGGGCGTGCCCCGCGCTGACGCAAGCGCAGCAGGTGCCAGCCGAGCACCGCCACCAGCCCCACCACAGAAGCCACCGTGATCTGACCGCTCAGGCTCCATCCCGCATGCGCCGACAGCGCTGCCGCAGCCATGCCCAAGGCCAGCATCAGCAAGTAAATGGTGCCAGTGGTCATCTCCAGCGCCAGCAGAATGCCGGCACCGATCCACCAGGCGGTTGAAACGTCCATCTTGTTCTCCCTGACTTGGGGATCCAAGCATAGCCCAGACCCGTTCAACACACAGCGAAGTCCCTGACACGGACAGGCCTTGCACTCAGGGCGCAAAGCCGCCCGCCAGTCCGTCGCGCAGATGCGCCACCAGCGCCGACACGGCACGCGGCACATGGGGCGTGTAGGGCCGGATGGCAAACAGGTGCCGTCCAAAACCCCCATCCACGCGCCAATCAGGCAAAACCTGCACCAGCTGCCCCTTGCGCAAGGCGTCCTGCGCCGAAAAATCGGGCAGCAGCGCAATGCCAGCGCCAGCCAATGCCGCTTCCCGCAGGGCTTCACTGTTGTTGGCAGCCAGATTGCCTCGCACCGGCACGTTCACCGTTTCATGCCCTTTGGCGGCTTTGACCGGTGTGAAGCTCCAGACCGGTGTGTCCTGCGAGCGCGGGTAGTGCAGGCAGTTGTGCTGCTGCAGGTCGGCCGGCGACTTCGGCGTTCCGGTACGCCGCAAACAGGCCTTGGTGGCCACCAGCACTGAAGCGGTATCGCACAGCGTCCAGGCCACATGGGTGTCGGGCGCGCGCTCGGTGTGGCGGACGGCCAGGTCAAAGCCTTCGGTGGCCAGCGAACGCAGGCGGTCGGCCATGTCCAGCTCGATGCGGACCTGCGGGTGCAGGCGCAGGAAGCCGGTCAGCAAGGGCATGAGCTGCTGGCGCGCCAACGCCACTGGCGCCGTCACACGCAGCAGGCCGCTGGGCTGTTCGGCCAGATCGCGCACCTGTTCAAAAGTCTGCGCGATCTGCTCGAACGAGGTACGGGTGTCGTCCACCAGCCGCTGCCCGGCCTCGGTCAGGCGCACGCTGCGGGTAGTGCGCTGCACCAGCGGCACACGGGCGGCGCGCTCCAGTTCGGCGATGCACTGGCTCACGGCCGCCTTGCTCACGCCCAGACGGGCGGCAGCGGCCGTGTAGCTGCCCTGCTGGGCCAGTACGCTGAGCCAGTGCAGGTGGCTCCAGAGGGCGGTGATTTTTTGGGCATCCATGCGCAGATTGTTCACTATTTTGAACAATCAATTCAAGTCTGGAGGCTTGTGATGCCGATGGGGGATTCATAAACTGCAGTGATCAACCCTTTTCGCGAGCAGGGGCTCGCTCCTACAGGAGCAGCAACTGGCTGTAGGAGGCCGCCCCTGCGGCCGAATGATTGTGCAAAACACCAAGGAGCACCGGACATGGGCATTTCGAACATCGACCACCACATCGCCGGCCAGCGCGCCGCAGGCGCCTCGGGCCGCGCCCAGGACGTGACCAACCCCGCCACCGGCGCCGTGACCGGCCGCGTGGCCCTGGCCAATGCGGCCGAGGTGGGCCAGGCCGTGGCCGCCGCCCAAGCCGCTTTCCCGGCCTGGGCCGACACGCCGCCGCTGCGCCGTGCGCGCGTGATGTTCAAGTTCCTGGATCTGCTCAACCAGCACCGCGACACGCTGGCGCACATGATCACCGCCGAGCACGGCAAGGTGTTCACCGACGCGCAAGGCGAGGTGACGCGCGGCATCGAGATCGTCGAGTTCGCCACCGGCATCCCGCAACTGCTCAAGGGCGACTACACCGAGCAGGTCTCCACCGGCATCGACAACTGGACGATGCGCCAGCCGCTGGGCGTGGTGGCCGGCATCACGCCGTTCAACTTCCCGGTCATGGTGCCCATGTGGATGTTCCCGGTGGCCATTGCCACGGGGAACACATTTGTGCTCAAGCCCAGCCCGCTGGACCCCTCGCCTTCGCTGTTCATCGCCACTTTGCTCACGCAGGCCGGCCTGCCCGACGGCGTGTTCAACGTGGTGCAGGGCGACAAGGAAGCGGTGGACGCGCTGCTGGTGCACCCCGATGTAAAAGCCGTCAGCTTTGTTGGCTCGACGCCGATTGCCAACTACATCTACGAAACCGGCGCGCACCACGGCAAGCGGGTGCAGGCGCTGGGCGGCGCCAAGAACCACATGGTGGTCATGCCCGATGCCGACATCGACCAGGCGGTGGACGCCCTGATCGGCGCGGCCTATGGCTCGGCCGGTGAGCGCTGCATGGCGATTTCGGTCGCCGTGCTGGTGGGCGATGTGGCCGACAAGATCATGCCCAAGCTGATCGAGCGGACCAAAGCCTTGAAGGTGCTGGACGGTGAAAACCTCGCCGCCGAGATGGGTCCGATCGTGACCGAAGCAGCACGCAGCCGCATCCGTGGCTACATCGACGCCGGCGTGGCCGAGGGCGCCAAGCTGCTGGTCGATGGCCGCTCTTTTGACGGCAAGGCCGCTGGCAAGGGCTGCGACAACGGTTTCTGGCTCGGCGGCACGCTGTTCGACCATGTCACGACCGACATGAAGATCTACAAGGAAGAGATCTTCGGCCCGGTTTTGAGCTGCGTGCGCGTGCCCGACTTTGCCCAGGCGGTGCAGATCATCAACGACCACGAGTTCGGCAACGGCGTGAGCTGCTTCACCCGTGACGGCAATGTGGCGCGCGAGTTTGCCCGCCGCATCCAGGTGGGCATGGTGGGCATCAATGTGCCGATTCCGGTGCCCATGGCCTGGCACGGGTTTGGCGGGTGGAAGCGTTCGCTGTTTGGCGACATGCATGCCTATGGCGAAGAAGGCGTGCGCTTCTACACCAAGCAAAAGAGCGTGATGCAGCGCTGGCCCGAGAGCATCGGCAAGGGCGCCGAGTTTGTGATGCCGACCAGCAAATAAGCGCGAGCCATTTCCGCATCTGCGACTGGGGCAGCCTGCCGGGCCTCCTCAGTCGCTTCGCGCCAGAAAGTCGGCCCAACGGGCTGCCCCAGTCACAGACGCTGCGCCGCTGGCCTGAAGACGACAGGCACAATCAGCGGCAGAGGAGACAACAAACGATGAGTGAAACCACCTTCGACTACATCATCGTCGGCGGCGGCACAGCCGGCAGCCTGCTGGCCAACCGGCTGAGCGCCGACGCCCGCAAGCGCGTGCTGCTGATCGAAGCCGGCAAAAAAGACGATTACCACTGGGTGCACATCCCGGTGGGTTACCTGTATTGCATTGGCAACCCGCGCACCGACTGGCTCTACCAGACCGAGCCGGCGGCCGGGCTGAACGGGCGCTCGCTGCGCTACCCGCGCGGCAAGGTGCTGGGCGGCTGCAGCAGCATCAACGGCATGATCTACATGCGCGGGCAATCGCGCGACTACGACCAGTGGGCCACGACCACGGGCGACGAGAGCTGGCGCTGGGACAACAGCCTGCCCTACTTCCAGCTGCACGAAGACCACCACAAGGGTGCGAACGCGCTGCACGGCGCCAAGGGCAGCAAGACACCTTTGCTGGACCAGGAGCTGCCCGAGGGCAGTTACCTGCACACCCTGCGCGGGCGCAACGCGGGTGGCGAGTGGCGGGTGGACAAACAGCGCCTGCGCTGGGAGGTGCTCGACGCCTTTGCCCAGGCGGCGCAACAGGCGGGCATCCCAGCCACCGACGACTTCAACCGCGGCAACAACGAGGGCGTGAGCTACTTTGAAGTCAACCAGAAGGAAGGCTGGCGCTGGAACACGGCCAAGGCTTTTTTGCGTCCGACCTGCTACGGGCGGCCGAACTTCGAGCTGTGGACCAAAGCCCAGGTCAGCAAGCTGCTGATCAAAAAGCAGGCCGACGGCAGCCAGCGCTGCACCGGCGTGCAGGTCTGGTCGGGCACCGAGATGGTGGAGGTCAAAGCCACGCGCGAAGTCATTTTGAGTGCGGGCAGCATCGGCTCGGTGCAGATCCTCGAACTCTCGGGCATCGGCGACGCCGACCTCCTGCGCCAGCGGGGCATCACGCCGGTGCACCACCTGCCCGGCGTGGGCGCCAACCTGCAGGACCACCTGCAGATCCGCACCGTCTACAAGGTGAAAAACGCGCGTACCCTCAACACCCTGGCCAACAGCTGGTGGGGCAAGGCCATGATCGGCGCCGAATACCTCTTCAAGCGCACTGGCCCGATGAGCATGGCACCCAGCCAGCTCGGCGCCTTCACCAAGAGCGACCCGTCGCGCCCCTGGCCCAACATCCAGTACCACGTCCAGCCCCTCAGCCTGGATGCGTTTGGCGAGCCGCTGCACGCCTTCCCGGCCATCACGGCCAGCGTGTGCAACCTCAACCCCACGAGTCGCGGCACAGTGCACATCAAGACGCCGCGCTTCGAAGACGCACCGGCCATTGCACCCAACTACCTGAGCACCGACGAGGACCGCAAGGTGGCCGCCGACAGCCTGCGCGTGACGCGCCGCATCCTGCAGCAGCCGGCCATGGCCAAGTACCAGCCCGAAGAATTCAAGCCCGGGCCGCAGTACCAGAGCGACGAAGAGCTGGCCCGCCTGGCCGGGGACATTGCCAGCACCATCTTCCACCCGGTGGGCACCACCCGCATGGGCCGCGAGGATGACGAGATGGCCGTGGTCAATTCGCGGCTGCAGGTGCACGGCATTGCGGGCCTGCGCGTCGTGGACGCTGGCGCCATGCCCACCATCACCAGCGGCAACACCAACAGCCCGACGCTGATGATGGCCGAGCGCGCGGCGCAGTGGATTGCCGAGACCCACAAGTGATTACCCTGGTACACACACCGACACGCCTTCTGCTGGGGATTACCCCCGGATCGGGAAATCCCTGAGGGAAAAGCCTTCGATGCACCGCTACAGTGCAGTCCATCGATGACAGGCACAGCCTGCGTCACGAGGGCCGAGGAGACAACCCGTACCTTCAGAAATCGAACGATTCACGAACATCCGAACGAGATGTGAAGTTCCTCAGGCGCCGCGCATGCGGCGCTTTTTTTTGCCCGCTCACCCCATGGGAGAATCGCCGGCATGGAACTTTTGGTGGTGTCGCTGGCCTCGCTGCTGGCCGGTCTGGTGGATTCGATCGTGGGTGGCGGTGGTCTGATCCTGTTGCCCGCCCTCTTTGCCACATTCCCGCACGCTCCGCCCGCCACGCTGTTTGGCACCAACAAGAGCGCCTCGATCTGGGGCACCGCCTTTGCCACGGTCCAGTACAGCCGTCGCGTCACCCTGCGTTGGGCATCGCTGCTGCCCGCAGGCCTGGCGGGTTTGCTCGGCTCCCTGCTTGGCGCCTGGACGGTCACCCAGGTCGACCCTTCGCTGTTTCGCAAGGCCCTGCCGGTGATGCTGAGCGCCTTGCTGCTCTACACCCTGGCCCGCAAGGACCTGGGACACCACCACGCGCCACGTCTGGCCGGTCGTCGTGAAGCGCTGGCCGCCGCAGGCATCGGCCTGGTGATCGGCTTCTACGACGGCTTTTTCGGGCCGGGCACGGGCAGCTTTCTGGTGTTTGCCTGGGTACGGCTGCTGGGGTACGACTTCCTCAACGCTTCGGCCTCGGCCAAGTTCATCAACACCGCCACCAACCTCTCGGCCTTGCTGCTGTTCGCCTGGCAGGGACACGTGTGGTGGCATCTGGCGCTGGCCATGGCCGCGGCAAACGTGGTGGGCAGCCTGATCGGCACCCGGCTGGCCCTGCGCCATGGCGCGGGCTTTGTGCGGCAGGTGTTCATCGTCGTCGTGCTGGCCCTCATCCTGAAGACCGCCTGCGACACCTGGTTCAAACTCTGATCAGGACCTCAGTCGGGCCAGGGTCTTGAACTGGCCGGCGTATTGCGCCAGGGCCACCCCCAGCAGGGTGACGCCCGCACCGGCCATCTTGATCCAGGTGTAGTGTTCGCCCGTGAGGGCCCAGGCGAACACACCGGCCACCGGCGGCATCAAATACATCAATGGGGCCGTACTGGCCACGCCGCGCACCGCATTGATCCAGCCCCAGGCCAGCCAGCCTGCAAAGGCCGACACCACCACCGCCCACAACAGGCCCAGCCAGGTCCAGACGCCCAACGCGCTCCAGACCACATCGCCCGCTGCGGGCACGGTCCAAAGCAGGACCGGCACACTGCCAAGCAAAGTGGCGTAACCCATGGTGAGGACCGAGCCCAGCCGCTCGATCACTGGCTTGGCCGCTACCGTGTAATAGGAGAAAAAGCTCGCCGCCACCAGCAGGAACAGATCGCCCCCGCCCGCGCGCCAGTGCCCGCCCAGCAGCTTGTCCGACAGGAACATGAGCACCCCGCCACAGGCCACAGCCACCCCGATGACCTGCGCCGGCACCAGCCGTTCCAGCCCCTTCCAGCGCAGGATCATGAGCGTGAAGAGCGGGCCACAGGCCAGGATGACCGAACTGGAAAACGCGGTGGACCAGTGGATGCCATACGTCACCATGCCCACATGCAGCGCGTGGCCCACAAAGCCCAGCCAGGCCAGCCGCCGCAGGTCCGGGCGCGAGACCGGCGGCAGCCAGACACCCACCCGCCAACGCATCAGCAGCAGGGCACAGATGGGCATGATCAGGTAACGTGCGAACAGAAAAGCACCCGGCCCCATCAGGGCAAACAGGTGTTTTTGCAGGGTGAAGTTGGCGCCCCAGATGACAATCAGGAACAAAGCCGTGAACAAGGCCAGTTGCTGATGCGGATGGTGACGCCCCGTGGAATGACCGGGCATGTCTTATTCTTTCGCCTCGGTGCTGACCCGACTGTCACCTGCGCTCCACCCCTGACCCCCTTTTACCCATGATCGTCTACCACTCGCTGCTGCCCCCTTTGGCCTTGATCTCCCTTGCAGGGGCCCAGGCCCTGGATGGCCTGTGGCCGCTGGGCGGGCTGCTGCTGCGTGGCGTCATGCTGATGCTGGCGGTGCTGTCGGCGGTGCACCATGCAGAAGTGGTGGCCCACCGCACCGGTGAACCGCTGGGCACCCTGGTGCTGGCCCTGGCCGTCACCGTGATCGAGGTGGCGCTGATCCTGTCGTTCATGCTGATGGGCAGCAGCGGCAACGCCACCCTGGCACGCGACACGCTGTTCTCCGCCGTCATGATCATCACCAACGGCGTGGTGGGCCTGTGTCTGCTGGTGGGGGGGTGGCGACACAAGGAACAGGTCTTCCGGGTGCAAGGGGTGGGGCCCGCGCTGGCGGCGCTGCTGGCCCTGAGCACGCTGTCGCTCGTGCTGCCGACTTTCACCACCAGCTCGCCCGAAGGCACCTACACCGCGTCGCAGCTGGTCTTCGTGGCGCTGACCTCGCTGGTCCTTTGGTGCGCGTTCACGTTTTTTCAAACCATCCGGCACCGCGACTACTTTCTGCCTGAAGACGCCACCGACAACACCCAGACCCACGCACAGCCGCCCAGCTGGCTGCGCGCCGGCCTGAGCCTGCTGGCCTTGCTGGTGTGCCTGGTGGCGGTGGTGGGACTGGCCAAGCAGCTCTCGCCGACCATCGAGACGACCCTTCGCCTGTGGGGTGCGCCACAGACCCTGGTGGGCATCGTGATCGCCTTGCTGGTGCTGATGCCTGAAACCCTGGCGGCTTTGCGCGCGGCCAAAGCCAACCGGTTGCAGACCAGCCTGAACCTGGCCCTGGGATCGGCGCTGGCCAGCATCGGCCTGACGATTCCGGCGGTGGCCGTCGCCGCGGTGTGGCTGGGCTTTCCTCTGACGCTGGGCCTGGACAACAAGGATCTGGTGCTGCTGGTGCTGACCTTCATGGTCGGCAGCATCACGCTGGCCCATGGCCGCACCAGCATGATGCAGGGCGCGGTGCACCTGGTGATCTTTGCGGCGTTCCTGTTTCTGGCGCTGGTGCCCTGAAGGGCGCGATCAGTCTTCGACCCCCACCGGCACGCGCGGCGCGAGCGCGCACATGAGCTCGTAACCGACAGTGCCAGCCTGCGCCGCCACCTCATCAATGGGCAGCACCTGGCCATTGGCCGCGTGTCCCCAGAGGGTGACGGTGCTGCCAAAGCCGGCTTGCGGCAACTCGCTCAGGTCAACGGCCAACATGTCCATGCTCACGCGCCCGAGGGTACGGCTGCGCACGCCGTCCACCAGCACAGGCGTGCCGGTCGGGCAGATGCGCGGGTAGCCATCGGCATAGCCACAGGCCACCACGCCCAGACGCATGGGCCGGTCGGCACGGAAAGAGGAGCCATAGCCGACGCTGTCGCCCGGCTGCAGGTGCTGGACCGCGATCACTTTGGCCGCCAGCGTCATGGCCGGCTGCAGCTGCCAGTCGGCGGCGCTGCGCTGCGGGTAATCCGGCGCGCTGCCATACACCGCGATGCCGGGCCGGATCCAGTCGGCGCGCACGCCAGCATCGCGGGCATGGCGCAAGACTGCGGCGCTGTTGGACAGGGTGCGCTCGCCCGGCAGATCGCGCGTGGCCTGGGCAAACCGCGCCATCTGCGCGGCCACGCCAGCCGGGCCGTCGGCATCGCTGAAATGGGTCATCAGCGAAATCTCGTCGACCTGCGGCAAGGCATTGAGCCGGGTCCACGCGGCGCGGTAGCGCTCGGGCGTGAAGCCCAGCCGGTTCATGCCGGAGTTCATCTTGAGGAAGACGCGGTGGGGCTCGTGCGTCTTGTGCAGCGCCAGCATGTCGATCTGCTCATCGCAATGGACCGTGTGCCACAGGCCCAGGCGCGAACACAGCTCCAGATCGCGCGCTTCAAACACCCCCTCGAGCAGCAGAATCGGTCCGCGCCAGCCCAGGCGGCGCACGCGCTCGGCCTCGCCCAGGTCAAGCAGGGCAAAGCCATCGGCGGCGCGCAAACCTTCAAACACCCGCTCGATGCCGTGTCCATAGGCATTGGCCTTGACCACCGCCCAGACGTTCGCATCGGGCGCGGCTTGGCGCATGCGCTGCAGGTTGTGGCGCAGGGCTTCGGTGTGGATGGTGGCCTGGATCGGACGGGGCATGGCAGCAACAGCAGGAATGGCACGAGTGTGCCAGCAATTGGGCCTCGAATCGTGCCTCGCCATGACCGACCGCATTTGCAGCCGTGGCCTGATCTGGCTCAAGCCGCCAGGTCTGGCGTGCTGGGGATAATCCTCACCAGCCCCGCTCTGGCAGGGGCATGCAAATGCTTTACACTGGCGCGCACCCCGGCGGCCGGACCCTGTTTACCGCCTGTCAGCCGCTCTCGCCCGATACATGGAAGTCTTTCAGTTCCTCATGCCCATCTTCACCGAATACGGCTACCTGGCCGTGTTCGTGATGCTGCTGATCTGCGGTTTTGGCGTTCCCGTTCCCGAAGACGTGACCCTGGTCACCGGTGGTGTGATCGCGGGCCTGGGCCATGCCGATGTGCACACCATGTTTGCCGTGGGCATGGCCGGTGTGCTGATCGGTGACGGCCTGATGTTCACCCTGGGCCGCCTGTACGGCCAACGCATCCAGCTGCTGCCCGGCTTTCGCAAAATCCTGACGCCGCAGCGCTTTGCCAGCGCACAGGACGCTTTCCACAAATATGGCAAATGGGTCATGTTCGTGGCCCGCTTCCTGCCAGGCCTGCGCACCCCGGTGTTCTTTTCGGCCGGCATGAGCCACCGTGTGAGCTTCGCCACCTGGTTCTTCATGGACGGGTTTGCCGCCATCATCAGCGTACCGATCTGGGTCTATCTGGGCTACTTCGGCGCCCAGAACTGGGACTGGATGTTCGGCGTGCTGCGTCAGTTCCAGCACGGCATCCTGGCTCTGCTGGCCGCAGGCGGCATCTGGCTGGTCTGGTACTGGCGCAAGAAGCGCAAGGCCGCCGCCGCGCACACCGATTCCCACTGACGTGTCCATGCCTGGTGCCACGCCGCACACCTCCTGGGCGGTTGCCGGACTGCTGCTCAACGCCTTCGTCTGGGGCCTGTCGTGGTGGCCCTTCAAGCAACTGGAAGCCCTGGGCCTGCACCCGCTGTGGGCCACAGCCATCGTTTACGGGCTCTCGTTCGCTGCCATTGCGCTGTGGATTGGGCGCCGGCGCGTACACATCGGCTGGCGCCAGCACACCGGCCTGTGGTGGCTGCTCATCGCTTCGGGCCTGACCAATGTGGGCTTCAACTGGGCCGTCACCGTGGGCGATGTGGTGCGCGTGGTGCTGCTGTTCTACCTGATGCCTGCCTGGTCGGTTCTGGTGGCCTGGTGGCTGCTGGGTGACCGACCTACGCCGGGCGCCCTGTTGCGGCTGCTGCTGGCCCTGTCGGGCCTGGTCATCGTGCTGCACCGGCCCGACTCGCCCTGGCCAGTGCCTGAAAGCCTGGCCGATGTGCTGGCCCTGCTGGGTGGTTTGTCGTTTGCGGTCACCAATGCGCTGCTGTTCAAACTCAAGGACACGCCTGAGTCCTCGCGCATGCTGGCGATGTTCGGCGGTGGTGCCTTCATGGCGGCCCTGACTGCGCTGCTGGGCAGCGGCAGCGCGGTGGTGGTGCAGTCGGTGCTGTGGCAGCCCGGCTGGATCGGCCCTGTGCTGTTGCTGACCTTCGCATTTCTGGCGGGCAATATCGCCCTGCAATACGGCGCTGCACGCCTGCCTGCCCACACAACCGCTCTGGTCATGTTGTCCGAGGTCGTGTTCGCGTCCGTGTCTTCCGTCATACTGGGTGTCTCGACCTGGGACCTCCGCACCCTGCTGGGCGGCGCACTGATCCTGCTGGCGGCCGTGCTGTCGGTGGTGATGCCGGGTCGGGCCCAGCATTGAACCGGGAGCGTCCATGAGCATTTACGACTTTGAAGCCCTCAGCATCGACGGCGCGAGCGTGCCCCTGTCACGTTACCGCGGCCAGGTCATGCTGATCGTCAACACCGCCAGCGCCTGCGGCTTCACGCCGCAGTTCACTGGCCTGGAAAAACTGCACCAGCAGTACGGCCCGCAAGGCCTGGCCGTGATCGGCTTTCCGTGCAACCAGTTCGCCAGCCAGGACCCGGGCGACAACGCCCAGATCGCCGATTTTTGCCAGCGCAACTACGGCGTGAGCTTCCAGATGATGGGCAAGATCGAGGTCAACGGCGCAGGCGCCCACCCGCTGTACCAGTGGCTCACCGCCGAAGCCCCGGGCCTGCTGGGCAGCAAAGCCATCAAGTGGAACTTCACCAAGTTCCTGGTGGGGCGGGACGGCCGCGTGATCAGGCGCTACGCGCCGCAGGACACGCCCGAAAAAATCGCCAAGGACATCGAGGCGGCACTGACCGCCTGATCAGGCGGTCAGCGCCTCGTCCAGCAGCTCCACCCAGTGCCGCACCGGCGTGGCGCAACCGCTTTGCAGGTGGGTGATGCAGCCGATGTTGGCGCTCAGGATGCCCTCGGGCTGCAGCGCCTGCAGGTGACCGAGCTTGCGGTCGCGCAGCTGCTTTGAAAGGTCCGGGTTGAGCACACTGTAGGTACCGGCCGAGCCGCAGCACAGGTGCGCTTCGTTGGCCGCCGTTTTCACCTCAAAGCCCAGTTGCGTGAGCAGCGCCTCGACGCCGCCCTTGAGCTGCTGGCCGTGCTGCAGCGTGCAGGGCGGGTGGTAGGCCTGCAGGCCGGTGGCCTTCAGAACGTCGGCATTGATTCTGGATTTCAGCTCGGGCAGCAGCGCAGGCATCAGCTCGCTCAGGTCTTGGGTCAAGGCGCTGATGCGTGCGGCCTTGTCGGCATACGCGGCATCGTGCTGCAGGATGTGGCCGTATTCCTTGACGGTGACGCCGCAGCCCGAGGCATTCATGACGATCGCTTCGACCTCGCCACCCTCCACCAACGGCCACCATGCGTCGATGTTGGCGCGCATCTGCGCGCTGCCGCCGTCCTGGTCGTTCAGGTGGAACTTGACCGCACCGCAGCAACCGGCCTCGGGCGCGATCACGGTCTGGATGCCACAAGCATCCAGTATGCGGGCGGTAGCAAAGTTGATGTTGGGACTCATGCTCGGCTGCACGCAGCCGGCCAGCATCAGCACCTTGCGCGCATGCGTTCGCGTGGGCCACTCGCCCGTGTCCTGCCGCGCAGGCACCTTGGCCTTGAGCGTTTCGGGCAGCACCTCGCGCATGAGCTGGCCCAGCTTCATGGCCGGGGCGAACAGGGGCGAGGGCAGGCCTTCTTTCAGCGCCCAGCGCACCACTTTTTCGCCCACAGGTCGCGGCACCTTGGCGTCCACCAGCTTGCGGCCGATGTCCACCAGATGGCCATACTGCACACCACTGGGGCAGGTGCTTTCGCAGTTGCGGCAGGTGAGACACCGGTCCAGGTGCTGCTGCGTCTTGCGCGTGGGCTCGGCGCCTTCGAGCACCTGCTTCATCAGGTAGATGCGTCCGCGCGGACCGTCGAGCTCGTCGCCCAGCAGAGGGTAGGTGGGGCAGGTGGCGGTGCAAAAGCCGCAGTGCACGCACTTGCGCAAAATCGCTTCGGCCTCGCGGCCTTCGGGCGTGTTCTGGTACTCGGGGGCGAGGTTGGTTTGCATGTCGCTGTCCTCAAATGCCCATGCGGCCCGTGGCGAACACGCCTTGCGGGTCAAACTGTTTCTGCAGCTCGCGCTGGATGCGCTGTTGCACGGCATCCAGCGGTGTGCTCACGCCCACGGCCTTGTCGGTGGCGCCGCCGAGCAGACTGGCGCGGAACAGGGTGGCGTGGCCGCCCACACCTTGCGCGGCTTCGCGCAGTTGCGCAGCCGCCGTGGCCGGCGCCCACAGCCAGCGCTGCGCGCCCTGCCATTCGATGTATTGCGGGTAGGGAAGGTCCAGCACCGGCGCCGTCTGTGGCACCGACAGGCGCCACAGGCACAGCTCGCCACTGGGCGGCTCGAAGAACTGCAGGGTCTGCTCGCCGCTGGCGCGCCAGTCCTGCGAGGCCTCGGCGTTGTCCATGACATGCACTTGCGCGCCCAGGGCCGCGGCGTCGGCGCTCATCTTGCCCACGGCAGACTGCACCGCCGCCACCGCGCCGCGCAGGCGCACAAACAGATAGTCGGCCACCGGCTGGGCGGTGGTGTCGCGCACCCAGGCGCTGGCGTTCAGGGGCAGGGGCTGACCGCCCCAGCGGTGAAGCAGATCGAGCGCGTCCTTTTGTCCGATGCCCGCGCACATCAGCGTGGCCTCGGCCGGGGCCACCGGCAGCACTTTCAGGCTGACTTCGGTGACGATGCCCAGCGTGCCCCAGCTGCCGGCCAGCAGGCGGCTCACGTCGTAGCCGGCCACGTTCTTCATGACCTGCCCGCCAAAGGTCAGGTCTTCGCCCTTGCCGTTGATGCACCGCGCACCGAGCACGAAATCGCGCACAGCACCCACGCTGGCACGCGCCGGACCACTCAAACCGGCCGCCACCATGCCGCCCACCGTAGCGCCAGGCCCGAAGTGCGGCGGCTCGAACGCCAGGCACTGACCCTTTTCGGCCAGCGCAGCTTCAAGCTCGGCCAACGGCGTACCGCCACGGACGGTGACCACCAGCTCGCTGGGTTCGTAGCTGATGATGCCGGCATAGGCGCGGGTGTCGAGCACCTCACCCTGCAGGGGCGCACCCCAGAAATCCTTGGTGCCGCCCCCGCGCAGGCGCAAGGTGCGACCATCCGCTGCGGCAGCGCGCACGGCGGCTATGAGTTGTTGGCGTTGAGCGTCCATGGGGTGGCATGGTAAACCGGCCACCCAGCGCTGGCCTTGAATTTTTTGAACGCGGCTTGTGCGGGAAGTTTGGCGGGAAGCTGGCCTTCAAAGCGGGCAGGTGCTCACCGGCAGACCGGGCACATCGACCCGCAGAGCAAACACGCAGCCAGCGTCCGGGTACTGCGCCAGCTCCGCCGCACTGCGGCCATGGCGGGCCGTGGTGACCAACAGGGTGCGCAAGTCCGGTCCGCCAAAGCAGGGCATGGTCGGACACACGGCCGGCACCGGCACTTCGGCCAGCACCTCCCCCGCAGGCGACAGGCGCAGCAGGCGCTGGCCTTCGTACTGGGCGGACCAGTAACAGCCTTCGGCATCCACCGCTGCGCCGTCGGGGCGGCCGCCATAGGGCGTGGCACTGCCCCAGGCCCAGCCTGCGGGTTTGGGCGTGGCCTGGTAAAACACGCGGCTGTTTGAGAGTTGGCCTCTGGCGGCGTCAAAGTCGAAAGCGCGGATCTGGTGCGCGGCCGTGTCGGCCCAGTACGCGGTGCGGCCATCGGGGGACCAGGCCAGGCCGTTGGCGGTGGTCACGCCATCCATCCTCTCGTGCAGGCCTTGAGCGTCCAGCATGTAGAGCACGCCCAGCGCCTGGTCCTTGGGTTCGTAGAGGCTGCCTGCCCAGAAGCGGCCTTGCGGGTCACATTTGCCGTCGTTGAAGCGTTGCTTGCGGGTGTCGTAAGGCGCCGCCGCCAGCAACTGCAAGGGGCCGCCCCATGCGCGCGCCCGGTAGATGCCGCTGCGCAGCGCCAGCACCAGACCACCGCCTTGCACCGGGGCGATGCAACCCGGCTCCTCGTCCAGCGGCCAGTATTCGACCGCGCCTTGCGCCTGCAGGCCATCCACCGCCACGCGCGCGACGCGTTTGCCGGGGATGTCGACCCAGTACAG
>CAXRGK010000003.1:0-11328 GCA_964230145.1 Burkholderiaceae bacterium
GGCGTCGCTGTGCTCGAAGTTGTAGGTGGACTGCTCGACCTCGTTCTGGTGATAGACATCCCCATAGCTGAGCGACTCCGTCCACTTCAGGTTGTAGACGTTGTCCACGCCCTGCAGGTACATGGCCAGGCGCTCCAGGCCATAGGTGATCTCGCCGGTGATCGGCTTGCAGTCGATGCCGCCGACCTGCTGGAAATAGGTGAACTGCGTGACTTCCATGCCGTTGAGCCAGACTTCCCAGCCCAGGCCCCAGGCGCCGAGCGTGGGGTTTTCCCAATCGTCTTCGACGAAGCGGATGTCGTTTTTCTTGAGGTCAAAGCCCAAGGACTCAAGCGAGCCCAGGTACAGCTCCAGGATGTTGCTGGGCGCGGGCTTGAGCACCACCTGGTACTGGTAGTAATGCTGCAGGCGGTTGGGGTTCTCGCCATAACGGCCATCCTTGGGGCGGCGGCTGGGCTGCACATAGGCGGCCTTCCACGGCTCGGGGCCGATGGCGCGCAAAAAGGTGGCGGTGTGGCTGGTGCCAGCGCCCACTTCCATGTCGTAGGGCTGGAGCAAGGCGCAGCCCTGGGCGTCCCAGTATTGCTGCAACGTGAGGATGATCTGCTGGAAAGTCAACATGACTTGCGGGGCCGGCCGCGAGCCGGCCCAAGGTTGGTGAACACGCCCACAGACCGGCTGCGGGCGTAAACCTTTGATTTTACTGCCCGCCCCCCTGTAGCAGCGCGCCCCTGCGCGCCAACAGCCTTCGGCCGCAGGGGCGGCCTCCTACAGCAGACTGCCCACTCCCCGTAGGAGCGCACCCCTGTGCGCGAACAGCCTCGGCCGCAGGGGCGACTTCCTACAGCGAACGGCGGCGCGCGCACCACAACGCCCAGCCCACCACCACCAGCGCCAGGCCCCACAAAGGCCACAGTCCGAAAGCGGCTGCCCAGCGGGCATAGGGCGTGAGGCCTTCGCGACCCTCAAAACTGCCGACCAGACTGCCCCGGGTAAAGCGCGGCAGCAGGCCCTGCACCTGCCCGCGGTGGTCGATGATGGCGGTGGCGCCGGTGTTGGTGGCGCGCAGCATGGGCCGCCCCAACTCCAGGGCACGCAGGCGAGAGATGTTCAGGTGCTGGTCCACCGCGACCGTGTCGCCAAACCAGGCGATGTTGCTCACGTTCACCAGCGCGGTCGGTGGCTGCTCACCCGGGCCGAAGCGCGCGGCCAGCTCCTCGCCAAACAGGTCTTCGTAGCAGATGTTGGGCGCCAGCCGCTGGCCCTGCCAGTCGATGGAAGGCTGGTGTACCGAGCCCCGCGCAAAGTCGCCCAGCGGAATCTGCATTTGCCGCACAAACCAGCCAAAGCCAGTCGGAATGAATTCACCGAAGGGCACCAGATGGAACTTGTCGTAGCGGTAGCCAGACTGCCCCTGCGGCCCCAGCGCCAGCAAGGCGTTCGAATAGCCCTGCACCGCATCGCCCCAGGGGATGCCGACCAGCGCCAGCTGCTGGCCCTGCGCAAAATGGGCTTGCAGCGCTGTCCAGTAATCGGGGGGCAGCTGACGTGGCAACACAGGAATCGCCGTTTCGGGGGCGATCACCAGCGGCTGGCGCGAAGCCATCAGGCGCTCGCCATACCAGCCCAGCGCATCCCGGATGCCACGCCCGGCATCGAACTTCTCGGTCTGAGAAATATTGGCCTGCAACAACTCAACTTCGGACTGGCCCGCGCTGCGTGTGAAGTGGTCTGCGTCGGGCAGCTGACGTGCAGCAACGAACACCAGCACGAGCGAGGCCCACGCCCGCCAGGACTTGTGCGGCCAGGCCTGGAGCATGGCCAGCCGCATGGCCGCAAAGGCCGCTATCGCCCCCATGCCGTACACCCCCACCCAAGGGGCAGCCCCGGCCAGCCAGCCATCCACATGGGCATAGCCGCCCGCGCCCCAGGGAAAACCAGTGAACCAGCGTCCGCGCATGAGCTCGGCCAGCAACCACAGCGCAGCAAACAGCACGCTGGCCGCCATCGGACGCAAGTCCCAGCGGGCCAGCCGCACCAGGGCCACCCAGACCGTGGCCGCACCCACGTAGTACAGACCCAAAGCCGTCGCCAGCAGCAGCACGGCCGCCACGGACAAAGGCGCTGGCAAACCGCCCACCTGATGCATGGACACATGCAACCACCAGAATGTTCCGGCCAGCCAAGCCACGGCAAATACACCGCTACGGCGCGCCGCACCGACCAGCGCCGCCCTCAAGGGCCGGCCAGACACGGCCAGACGACACAGACTGAAGGCCAGCAGCGCCAGACTGCCCACTTGCAGCCAGCCATGGGCTTGGCCAGTGCCAGGCCAGGCGATCGACAGGGCCTGCAAGCCACCGGCCAGCGTGGCCAGCAAAAGTCCGCCCGAAGGCGACGCGAGCGCGGCCCGCCGCCTCATGTCGCAGTCTTGGTCTCGATGTGCGACACCTTGAACCAGCGCACCGCACCGGCGCGGGTGTGCAAGACGATAAATTGCAGACCAGCAAAGACAAAGGATTCGCCACGGCGGGGCACATGCCCCATTTCGTGGGCGATCAGGCCACCGATGGTGTCGAACGTGGGCGCGTCTTCACCGGCCTGAGCGGCCAGCAGGTCCACGCCAAACGCTTCGCTCACGCGCTCGACCGAGGTGTCGCCGCTGACGCGGAAGGTGCGGTCGGGCAGACCAAAAATGTCGCCCTCGTCGTCCTGGATGTCGAACTCGTCCTCGATCTCGCCAACGATCTGCTCGAGCACGTCCTCGATCGTGATGAGACCGGCCATGCGTCCAAACTCGTCGATGACGATGGCCAGGTGGTTGCGGTTGTCACGAAACTGGCGCAGCAAGTCGTTCAAGCCCTTGCTTTCGGGCACGAACACCGCCGGACGCAGCAGGGCGCGCAAGTTCAATTCGGGCGCTCGCTGCAGCTTGAGCAGGTCCTTGGCCATCAGGATGCCAATGACGTTTTCACGCTCGCCCTCAAACACCGGAAAACGCGAATGCGCGGTCTCGATCACCTGGTGCAGCAACTCGTCAAAAGGCGCATCGATGTCGAGCATGTCCATGCGCGGGGCGGCCACCATCACGTCACCCGCCGTCATGTCGGCCATGCGGATCACGCCCTCGAGCATGAGGCGGCTCTCGCTGTTGATGATGTGGTTGTCTTCGGCCTCGGCCAGGGTTTCGATCAGCTCATCGGCGGAGTCGGGTCCGGGGTGGATGAATTCGGCCAGTTTCTGCAGAAAGCTGCGCTTGTCTTCGCGGGTGCCCGCGCGCGCAGGAAGGGGGTCTGACACAGTGTGCAGTGCAGGACATGCGGTTGTGGATATGCCGCAAGGATAGCGGATTCATGTGACAGACCGCCAAGTCCGCCGTCAAGGCTGGGGATCGTTATGGTGGCGTGCCTCGCGCACGCCCTTGCGCACTTCCTGCATCAGGCCCAGCCATTGTCGAAACTGGCTGGCCTGGAGCTTGAGCTGGTAATCCAGTTCAGCCATGCGGTCCTGCAGCAAACCCGAGACCTGACTGTCGAGCGTCGCCTCGGGCAGCGTCAGGTAAGCCTCGCTTTCGCTGCCATCGCGCTCGACCCGCGCGCCGGCATTGCGGGCGATCTTGAGCATGGCCGCGTTTTCGCTCAGCGCGTGCACAAAGAACATGTGCACACCCTGGTTGCGGGCGTAAGTGACCGCACGGTCGAACAGCTTGGCGCCCATGCCGCGCCCACGCTGGCTGGCCGCCACCGAAACGCCGAATTCGGCGCAGGTGGACCATTTCGGATCGACGGAAAACGCCACATGCGCCATGGCCACCAATTGCAAGCGGCGGTTGAAGATGCCGAAAATCTCGTCACGCTGGAAATTGAGTCCATCGACATAGCGCCGGATGTGCTCGTCGGTGGCCGGATAGCCAAAACGCAGGTAGCGGTCGTTGTCGGACAGCGCCAGCAAATGCGCGAGGATGCGCGGTTTGTGGCGCGGCGCCAGCGCCCGGATGGGCACCCAGCCATAGTCACGACGCGCGCCATCAGCTGCGCCCGGATCGGCCGAAGCGAACCAGCGCTGCCAAAGGCGGCGCCAGAAACCGGAAGTGGGAGTCGCGTTTGAGTTCATTGGAGTGCGTGACAGCAATATAGGTATTAACCCTTATTTTGCCCCGATTGCCAAGCCCTTCAGCGATCCAGGTCAAAACATCGTCTTTTTGTCGCCTTCGAGACCTGTCAGCACCTGCATTGAGGACTTTTCCGGAGCACGGTCGTTCGTTTTTTTGCGCACAATGGCATCCACAGGAGACATTCAGCATGGAAAAAATCTGGCTCAAGAGCTACCCCCCAGGTGTTGCCCACGACATCCATCCCGAGCAGTACAGCTCTTTGACCGACGTTCTGGAACGCGCCTTCCGCGAACATGCCGACAACCCTTTCTCGGTCTGTATGGACCGCTGGATGACTTACCGCGATCTGGACCAGCACTCGGCTGCTCTGGGCGCCTGGCTGCAGGCTCAAGGGCTGGAGCCCGGCAGCCGGGTGGCCATCATGCTGCCCAACCTGCCGCAGTTCGCCGTGACCATGTCGGCCGTGATTCGGGCCGGCTACACCTGCGTCAACGTCAACCCGCTCTACACCGCTCGCGAGCTCGAACACCAGCTCAAGGATTCGGGCGCCATCGCCATCGTCATCCTCGAGAACTTCGCCCACACCCTGCAGGAAGTCATCGCACACACGCAGATCCGCCACACCGTGGTGACCGCACTGGGCGACATGCTGGGGCCGATCTACGGCCGCTGGATGACCTTTGCCGTGCGCCACCTGGCCAAGCTGGTGCCCGAATTCGAACTGCCGCTGGACGAAGGCCGTACCGTCACGCCCTGGCGCAAGGCCATGACCCAGGGTCACAGCCTCACGCTCAAGCCCACGGCGCAGAACATGGACGACATCGCCTTTTTGCAATACACCGGTGGCACCACCGGCCTGTCCAAAGGCGCCATCCTGACCCACCGCAACATCGTGGCCGCCATGCTGCAGGCCGAAGCCTGGTTCAACCCGGCGCTCGAGCGCGTGGGCGACCTGCGCAAGGTCAACTCGATCGCCGCCCTGCCTCTGTATCACATCTTTGCGCTCACGCTGTGTCTGCTGGCCATCCGCCAGGGCTCGCACATGACGCTGATCCCCAACCCGCGCGACTTCGGCAAATTCATCGAAGTGCTCAAGAAGCGGCCCTTCCATATCCTGCCCGGTGTGAACACGCTGTTCAACGCGCTGCTCAACCACCCAATGTTCAAAACGATCGACTTTTCGTCGCTGTGCCTGACCCAGGCCGGTGGCATGGCGGCGTCCGAGGGCACCGCACGCCAATGGCAGCAAGCCACCGGCAGCGCGATGATCGAAGGCTGGGGCATGAGCGAAACCTGCGCCATCGGCACCAACAACCCCGTGACCCAAAAACACTTCAGCGGCAACATTGGCCTGCCCTTGCCGGGCATCGAGATCGCCATCAAGGACGACAACGGTCAGAACGTGCCGTTGGGACAGTCAGGCGAGATCTGCATCAAGGGCCCCAACGTGATGCCGGGCTACTACAACAAGCCCGAGGAAAACGCCAAGACCTTCACCACGGACGGCTTCATGCGCACCGGCGACATCGGCGTCATGGACACCGAGGGCTTCACCCGCATCGTCGACCGCAAGAAGGACATGATCATCGTCAGTGGCTTCAACGTCTTTCCAAACGAACTGGAAAACGTCATCTCCACCTGCCCCGGCGTGGTGGAATGCGCTGCCGTGGGCGTACCCGACGCCATGCAGGGCGAAGCCATCAAGGTGTTCGTGGTGCGCAACGATCCGCTGCTGACCGAAGATGCTGTCGCACGCTTCTGCCACGACAACCTGACGGGCTACAAGCGCCCCAAATACATCGAATTCCGCGACGAGCTGCCCAAGTCCAATGTCGGCAAAATCCTGCGCCGGGAACTGCGCAGCGGCAAGTGATGACGGCCAAGGCCCTGTTGCCCGCCGGCGTTCAGGTCTTTGAGCGGGGTTGGCTCTCGTCCAACAACATCCTGCTGTGTGACGACACGTCCACCACCCTGGTGGACAGCGGTTACGCCACCCATGCGGCGCAGACACTGGCCCTGGTGGAACAGGCCTTGGGCGGACGGGTGCTGGACCAGCTCGTCAACACCCACCTGCACAGCGACCACTGCGGCGGCAATGCAGCGTTGCAGACGCGCTACCCCGCGCTGCACACCCGCATCCCGCCAGGTCTGGCCGAACCGGTACGCAACTGGTCTGACGCCGACCTGAGCTACCAGCCCACCGGCCAGACCTGTCCGCCGTTTGCCATCACCGGCCTGCTGCAGCCGGGCAGCATCCACCGTTGGGCCAACAGCGAATGGGAGGTGCATGCGGCCCCCGGCCACGACCCGCATTCGGTCATCCTGTTCAACCCCGAGCACCGCGTGCTGATTTCCGCCGATGCCCTCTGGGAAAACGGCTTCGGCGTGGTCTTTCCTGAACTGGAAGGTGAACCCGGTTTTGACGATGTGGCGGCCAGCCTGGACCTGATCGAGCGGCTCGACCCGCACACCATCATCCCCGGCCATGGACCGGTGTTTGCCGACTCCCCGGGGGCACTGCAGCGCGCACGGCAAAAACTTGAGGCTTTTGCACGCACGCCCGACAAACATGCGCGCTACGGTGCCAAAGTGCTGCTCAAGTTCAAGCTGCAGGAGTTCGGACGCCTCCCCCGAGCCGACTTTCTGCGCTGGGCGTCAGGGGTGCCTTATCTGCACACCTTGCACCAGAACCATGGCGGAGGAAGTCTCCTGCAGGAATGGCTGGAGCAGATGCTGGCCGATCTGGTACGCACCGGCGCACTGGCCGATGACGGCGAGACCATCGAGGATGTGGCGAACTGAAAAGACAAAGGGTCTGCTGAACAGATTCAGCAGACCCTTTGAAAATGGAGCGGGATAAGAGGCTCGAACTCTCGACCTATACCTTGGCAAGGTATCGCTCTACCAACTGAGCTAATCCCGCAAAACTTTGGCTCCCCGACCTGGGCTCGAACCAGGGACCTACGGATTAACAGTCCGGCGCTCTACCGACTGAGCTATCGGGGAATATCGGTACCACATACAAAGGCCCATCGGGTGATGGGCCTTGCAGCAAAGCTCAGATTATACATCATGCACAGACGTGTATGCCCGGTCGACGACCGTCGTTCCAGCGACCATCCAGGGCGCGCTCGATCTGGGCCGCCAGTTGCAGCAGCAAGCCATCGTTGGCCTGGCGTGCCTGCGCGTGGATGCCGAAGGGCAGCCCGTTTTCCTGCACCGCCATCGGCAGCGAAATGCCGGGAATGCCGCACAGATTGGTCAGCGGCGTGTAGGCAAAGTTGCGCCACAGGTTCTCGAACCAGTCGTCAACCGAGGGATTGTCACTCAGCGTCAGGTACTCGGTGGTGCCTAGCCTGGGCGTGGGCAGCGCAGTGATCGGAGTGAGGATGATGTCCCACTCTTCAAAGAAAGCGCCAAAGGCACGCGCGGTGGTGTTGAACACCGCCTGCATGCGGGCCCGTTCCGCGTAGCTGGTGCGCAGGCCTTGCTGCCAGATCTTGATGTTGATCGGCTCCACCAGATCCTCGGGCGGCGCATCCAGCCCATGCGGGGCCAGCAGGTGGGTGATGGTCTGGGCAAAGTTGCTGATGTAACACAGCGTCTGCGCCGCGAAAGCCGCACGGAAATCCACTTGGGGCAACACCCACTCGACATGGTGGCCCAGGCTTTCGAGAAAGCGTCCTGTACGCTCCAGTTCGCTCACGATGTGCGGCGTGGCGCGGTAGTCGCCCCATTCATGCGAGAGCGCGATGCGCAGGCGCCCAGGATCTCGTTCAATGAGTTGCATGTAGGGCTCGGCCGGCATCCAGTAGGGCATGAACTCGCCCGGCGCCCCACCGCGGCAATGGTCGACGAACGCTGCCGTGTCACGAACCGTGCGGCTTTGACAGCCCTGCGTGGACACAAAACCACTGATGTCCGACAGCCCCGGCGCCATCGAGAACACGCCGCGTGAGGGCTTGAGGCCGATGTTGCCATTGAAGCCCGCCGGGATGCGGATCGAACCGCCACCATCCGTCGCATGCGAGAGCGGCAAGACACCCGCCGCCAGCGCCGCAGCCGTGCCCGCAGACGATCCACAGGTGGTGTATTCCAGGTTCCATGGGTTGCGCGTCACATAGACGGCCGGATTCTCAGCCGAGCTGCACACGCCAAACTCGGGAGTGGTCGTGCGGCCCATGATGTTGAGGCCCGCCTTTCGAATCTGCCCTGTGAGAAAACTGTCGGCCTGGGCCCGGTTGCCCCTCATGAGCAGCGAGCCCATCTCCTGCAGGCGGCCTTTGACGGTGGGTCCGAGGTCCTTCATCAGCCAGGGCACCCCGGCAAACGGCCCCTGTGCATTCATGCCGTCCTTGAGGGGATCGGCCACCACATCCTCGAACACCTCGATCACCGCACTCAGCGCCGGATTGACCTTGGCGATGCCTGCCGCCGCTTGGGCGGCCAGTTCTGCGGGAGTCACCTGGCCCTGGCGAACCAGTTGCGCCAGTCCCACCGCATCGTGCGCGGCCCATTCGTCCCAAGCCATGGCCAAAGACATGCTGCTTTCTCCTACAGATCAATGTCGACCATTATCGGGATGCCCAACCCCAGGCCTCAGACATGCGCGAGACACCCAACAAAAAAGAGAGGCTTGACCAGCAGCCAAGCCTCCAGGTTCAACCGTTTTGCCGGGCATGTTCGCCCTGCTCACTCAAAGTTGACATTCAATCACCGCAAAACACCCGCGAAGAACGCCGACAGTTCATCAAAACCATTCAAGGGGAGCACATGGGCCACATACTGGTCGGGGCGCACCACAATCATGCAGCCTTGGTCACGGTCGATGCCGCGCATGTCGAAGATATCGCCATGGCCCTTGTGGTCCACGCAGAAAACTTTTTCATGGTCCTGCAGGCCCAGTTTGCCGGTCTTGGGCTTGAGCAGCGAGGGCATGTCCTCGTAGGCGAGTTGGTCGAAGGTTTGCTGAAACACGGCGCGGAAGTCGATCACCGCGTCAATGTCTTCGCCCTTGCGGGTGTGCTTGACGACAGGGGAATTGACGTTGGTCTCCAGCCAGTCGGCCAGCTTGTGGATCGCCGACCCGGCACCCGAGCTGTCTGCCTTGCCCGCAAACGCATAGATGCGCCAGCGCGCGTCGGCCTCTGCAACATGACCGAGCTGCATTTGCTTGACGTCCGACAAGCGCACCACAGGGGCTGAATGGAAACGGCGACCAATCTCCAGGCCTGTGGCCAGTGCCTGGTGTTTGCCTGCTGCGAAAAGATAGGACGTGTCGTATTTCACGGCGGTGCCGCCTGTGAACTCCAGGTTTTCCTTGAACTGGCGAATGATGCGCGGCTCCTCGGTCCCGTCGCGCTCGGCCTGCGTGGTCGGCGCCGACATGATCCGGGCCCACTTGTGGTCGGTCTCCACCAGGCGCTTGGCCTCGGTCAATCGCTCTTTGGAATAGCTGCGCAGCAGGCTGGCATCGGCCCGCCCCTGCAGAACATGCACCAGTTTCCAGCCCAGGTTGAAGGTGTCCTGCATCGACACGTTCATGCCCTGCCCGGCCTTGGGCGAATGGGTGTGGCAAGCATCCCCCGCAGTGAAGACGCGTGGGTTGCGGTCTTCGCCCTCTGGTACATCGTCAAATTTGTCCGTGATGCTGTGACCGATGTCATAGATGGACCACCAGACCACCTCCTTCACGTCGAGCGAATAAGGCTTGATGATCCGGTTGGCCGCAGCAATCATGTCTTCTTGCGTGAACTTGCGATGGGCGGCTTTTTCGTCGGGGCGGAGTTTGTCCAGTTCGACATACATGCGGAACACGTAGCCCCCCTCGCGCGGCAGGATCAGCACGTTGCCCTCGCTGGCCGACGAGATCAGGCATTTCTGGCGTACATCCGGAAAATCCGTGTTGGCCAGGATGTCCATCACACCCCAGGCCTGGTGGGCAGCATCGCCATGCAGTTGCCCACCGATGGCCTTGCGCACAGCGGAATGCGCGCCATCACACCCCACCACGTAATTGGCACGCACGGTACGCGTGGCGCCCCAGTTCACGCCGGTGGAGTCCTTCAGAGTCACCGTGACAGGATGGTCATCGGTGCTCGGGTCGATCGTCAGACCGGCGATTTCCCAGCCGTAATCAGGCTCCAGTCGCGAGGGGGAGTTCTTCATGACTTCCAGAAACAGCTCATGCAAGCGCGCCTGGTTGATCAGGATGTGGGGCATTTCCGAGCTGTCATCGGCCACGTCCTGCACCCGTCCAACCCGCTTGATGTGCTCGGGGTTCTTGGGGTCCGGCATCCAGAAGGCGGTCTGATTGACCCAGTAAGTTTCGCGCTTGACCTTGTCGGCAAAGCCAAAGGCCTGGAACATTTCCATGGTGCGCGTGTTGATGCCGTCGGCTTTGCCCTTGATGATGTTGGTGGGCATGCGCTCGATGATCATCGTCTCGATTTCGGGAAATTGCGCCAACTGCGCGGCCAGACACAAACCCGCAGGCCCGGTGCCAGCAATCAGCACATCCACTTTCTCGGGCAAGGGTTCATTGATGCCGCGGTTGCGTCGGTTCGGCGCGGCTTCCTTGACATCGGGATTGCCACCTCTGAATCCATTTTTATAGAACTGCATCACACGTCTCCAAAAGTTGAAAAACACCGAAGCTTCGGCACACAGGAAATAATAACTGTACTTATCATTTGACGCAAGATGGTAAGTATGCTTACCAATGCCGCGAATGGTTTTCCCGGTGAATGTTTGGCAGTCGAATGGGGGGCGCATCGCCGCACGGGACATGGCGGCAGTCGTTTGACATGACACAGTCAAACAAAGAAAAAACCGTTGCCCCTTTCGGAGACAACGGTTTTGATCTGGTGGTGGAGTATAGCACTACGCAAAACGCTCATCCCGTAGGAGTGAGGCGTGCCGTCCTGAAAACTCACCCCAATGAGCGATACGGGGCGCATCCAAGGATTTACTCCAACCACCTCACTGGTTAGGAAAATTCCCGTCCAGTGCGTGTGTCGACTGCTTGCGCCAGCTTAGTGTCGCTTGCTTGGAGCTGATTGTATCCCCATCTAGCGCTTCTTCCCGCCGCCGATGGCCCCACCGGAGAAGGTAGCTGTGTGATGTTGGTCGCGGACGTCTCGAACTCGCTCGGTCGCCGAAACCATGTTGACCGAACGCGTGAGATCGGAAGAGCGTCGTGTAGGGAAAGAGTG
>CAXRGK010000004.1:0-6636 GCA_964230145.1 Burkholderiaceae bacterium
CAGCTTTTCGATCACCGAGGCATAGTTGCCGTTGGGTACGAAGCAGATGTCCTGACTGTCTGGCTTGTCGGCCACGGCGAGCCCGTATTTGGCGGCGAGCTTGCGGGTCGCGTCTTTCGAGGGCAGGTGGCCCAAGGGGAAGCGCAGGAAGTCGAGCTGTTCGGGCGTCGTCGAGAAGAGGAAATAGCTCTGGTCGCGATTGGCATCGGCCGCGCAATGCAATTCCGGCCCCGCGCCGACCTTGCGCTGGATGTAATGGCCAGTCGCCATGCAATCAGCCTCGAGATCGCGGGCCGTAGCCAACAGGTCCTTGAATTTCACCCGCTCGTTGCAGCGGATGCAGGGGACGGGCGTGGCGCCGGCAAGGTAGCTGTCGGCAAACTCGTCGATCACCGCGTCCTTGAAGATGTTTTCATAGTCCAAAACGTAGTGCGGAAAGCCCATCGCTTCGGCCACGCGGCGGGCATCGTGGATATCCTGTCCCGCGCAGCAGGCGCCTTTCTTGGCCAGCGCCGCCCCGTGATCGTAAAGCTGCAGCGTCACGCCCACCACGTCATAGCCCTCTTCCGCCAGCTGCGCGGCCACGACCGAGCGATCGACGCCGCCCGACATGGCGACGACGACGCGCGTCTCGCTGGGCGGCTTGGCGAAGCCAAGCGAATTGATCGGGTGCGCGGTGGGCATGGGTTTCCGGCGGGTTACTGAGGTCTGCCGGAATATAGGAAAATACGAAGCACTCTCAAGAGGCGGTTTCACCGGTCTTTAAATCCCGACCCTCAGGTTCTGCATCGTGGGAACACTGGGGTGTGAAATGTATATCAAGAAAGCAAAGGGGCCGCGCTCGGTGCGGTTGCCTGATGGAACATTGATGAGCCTTGCGGATTTGCCGCCCGTTGATACCAAACGCTGGGTGGCCTCAAGGAAGGCCGCGGTTGTGAGGGCCGTGGCGCATGGACTGATCGAAATCGAAGATGCGCTCGAGGCCTATGGGCTTTCAGAAGACGAGTTCATGGCGTGGGTGCGCGCCGTGGCCGAGCACGGGGAAGATGCGCTCAAAACAACGGCAATCCAAAAATAACGACAACCTTAGGTTGTAAACGATTAGAATTTCGCTACGGTAACGGGTGATTAACCAATGTCGCTCTATCCTGAACGCAACGTTACTGTGCGGAGGCCCGAATATGCGCATCTTGTTGGTGGAGGATGATCCGACAACATCCAAAAGCATCGAAATGATGCTGACCCATGCCAATCTCAACGTCTATGCGACGGACCTTGGCGAAGAGGGGATCGATCTGGCCAAGCTCTATGACTATGATCTGATCCTCCTTGACCTTCACTTGCCGGATATGAGCGGGCACGAGGTTTTGCGGCAACTGCGGATGGCTCGGGTCGAGACACCGATCCTGATCCTGACCGGCGAGAGCGGGACAGAGAGCAAGCTGCGCGGATTTGGCTTTGGGGCGGATGACTATATGACCAAGCCGTTTCACCGTGACGAGCTGGTTGCGCGTATCCATGCGATCATCCGGCGCTCGAAAGGGCATTCTCAATCCATCATCAATACGGGCCGGATCTCGGTCAATCTCGATGCCAAGACCGTCGATGTCGGCGGGATGCCTGTGCATTTGACCGGCAAGGAATATCAAATGCTCGAGCTTCTCAGCCTACGCAAAGGCACGACGCTGACGAAGGAGATGTTCCTCAACCACCTCTATGGCGGGATGGACGAACCCGAACTGAAGATTATCGACGTGTTTATCTGCAAGCTACGAAAGAAGCTCTCGGAGGCAACGGGCGGGGACAACCATATCGAAACGGTCTGGGGGCGCGGATATGTCCTGCGCGATCCCGAGAGGGGACGTCAGGCAGAGCGTATCGCTGTCGGCGCCTGAGGCTGGACGCGGGTCGTATCGCCGCCTAAGAGTCGTCTGGAACGGGTTCAGCGGCTTTCGGGGACGACGTGCGCGAGACGGAACAAGACAAGTCACAGGGATCGGGCGCTGCGGCTGATACAGCTGTAGATCAGCTGTCGGTCACGCAAGCCCAAGCAGAATTGGCCCGCCTCGCCGATGCGCTCGCGGCGGCAAATCGCGCCTATCACGCCGAGGATGCGCCGGAAATTTCCGACGCTGCCTATGACGCGCTGAAACGGCGAAACGCGGAGATCGAGAAGCGGTTTCCCGACCTTAAACGCGCTGACAGCCCGAGTGAACAGATTGGTGCGGCTGTCTCGGACGGTTTTGGCAAAGTCCGCCATGTTGTTCGGATGCTGAGCCTTGAGAATGCGTTTGACGACGAGGAAGTGGCCGAGTTTGACCAGCGTATTCGCCGGTTTCTCGGGCTGCCCGACGATGCGCCGCTCGGCTATACGGCCGAACCCAAGATCGACGGGCTATCGCTGTCGTTACGCTATGAAAAGGGCCGGCTCGTGCAGGCGGCCACCCGCGGCGATGGCGAGACCGGGGAGGATGTGACCCACAATGTGCGCACAATTGGCCAGATCCCTCTGGCACTGCCTGCGGGCGTGCCGCCAATCCTCGAAGTGCGCGGCGAAGTCTACATGCGGCGTGACGACTTCGAGGCCCTCAACGAGCGCCAACGCCAGCGCATCGCCAGCGGAGCCAAAGGCGAGAAGACCTTTGTCAATCCGCGCAACGCGGCCGCGGGTGCCGTGCGCCAGCTCGACTCCCGAATTGCCGCAGACCGTCCTTTGTGCTTCTTCGCCTATGGCCTGGGGCAAGTCACACCCGCAGCCCATCAGCCGCTGCCCTGGCAAACGCAGCACGAAATGCTGATGCAGCTCAAAGCCTGGGGATTCCCGGTGGCCGAGCAGACTGCCGTGGTCCACGGTGCCAATGGCTTGGTGGCGTTCCATCGCGACATGGCAGCGCAACGCGACAACCTGCCGTATGACATCGATGGCGTGGTCTACAAGGTCGATGACCTGGCCCTGCAACAGCAGCTGGGCTTCGTGACCCGCGAGCCCCGTTGGGCTGTGGCCCACAAATACCCGGCTCAGGAGGAAATGACCCGGGTGCTGGCCATTGACGTGCAGGTGGGGCGCACCGGCAAGCTCACGCCGGTGGCCAAGCTCGCGCCGGTGTTTGTGGGCGGCGTGACGGTTACCAATGCCACGCTGCACAACGAAGACGAAGCCCGTCGCAAGGATGTGCGCGTGGGCGACACCGTGATCGTGCGACGCGCGGGCGATGTGATCCCGGAGGTGGTTTCGGTGGTGCTTGACAAGCGCCTGCATGAATCGCAGCTGTTTTCCATGCCGCGGCATTGCCCCGTCTGTGGCAGTGAAGCCGAACGGGAAGAGGGCGAAGCCGATTACCGCTGCAGCGGTGGTCTGTACTGCCCGGCGCAGCGCAAGCAGGCCATCCTGCACTATGCACAGCGCCGCGCGCTGGACATTGAAGGCCTGGGTGACAAGCTGGTCGATCAGCTGGTGGATGGTGGCCTGGTGAGTAATCTGGCTGATCTGTATCGGCTGCAGCTGGATGCACTGGCCGGCATGGACCGCATGGCGGAGAAGTCAGCGCAAAATCTGCTGGATGCGCTGGCCAAATCCAGGCAGACCACCTTGCCGCGTTTTCTTTTTGGGCTGGGCATCCGCCATGTGGGCGAAGCCACCGCCAAGGAGTTGGCGCGGCATTTTGGGCAGCTGGACGCCATCATGGCTGCCAGTGAAGACGCACTGCTGCAGGTGGCCGATATTGGCCCCATCGTGGCCCACAGCATCCACACCTTCTTTGCCCAGGCGCACAACCGTGAGGTGGTGCAAGCCCTGCGCGATGCCGGCGTGCACTGGACAGAAGGAGACGCCCTGGCACCGACCGAGATGCCCTTGGCAGGCCTGACCGTGGTGCTGACGGGCACACTCAGCAGCATGGGCCGCGATGAAGCCAAGGACAAGCTGGAAGCCTTGGGCGCCAAAGTCGCAGGTTCGGTGAGCAAGAAAACCAGCTATGTGGTCGCTGGAGCGGAAGCCGGCAGCAAGCTGGAGAAGGCGCAGGCACTGGGCGTGCCGGTGCTCGATGAGCATGGGCTGCAACAATTGCTGTCCGGAGAGCGGCCATGAGCGTGCGCGAGATCCTCCGGATGGGCGATCCCCGCCTGTTGCGTGTGGCCCGGAAGGTGAGCGCCTTTGACACGCCCGAACTGGATGCGCTGGTCAGCGACCTGCGCGAGACCATGGCGGCCGTGAATGGCGCAGGGTTGGCGGCCCCCCAGATCGGGGTGGACCTTCAGGTGGTGATCTTCGGTGGGACGGCGCACAACCCGCGTTATCCGGACCGCCCGCTCGTACCTCCCACTGTCCTCATCAATCCGGTGATCGATCCACTCGGCCCCGAAGAAGAAGAGGATTGGGAAGGTTGCCTTTCCGTCCCCGGCCTGCGCGGTGTGGTGCCGCGCTTTTCACGGATCCGCTACAGCGGCTGGGATGAAAAAGGTCGGCCCATCGATCGCACGGCGGAGGGTTTCCATGCCCGGGTGGTGCAACACGAGTGTGACCACCTGCAGGGCAAGCTGTACCCCATGCGCGTGCGCGATTTCAGCCGCTTCGGCTTCACCGAGGTGCTGTTTCCAGGCATCGGTGCCGCTGAAGACGATTGAAGTCTCACAGCCGGGCCAGCCGCTGCAGGGCCAGCTTCAGCGTTTCATCCTTCTTGGCAAAGCAAAAGCGGATCACCTGCTGGTCAAAACCATCGCCGTAGAAGGCCGACAGGGGAATGGCCGCCACGCCAATCTCGGTGGTGAGCCATTTGCAGAACTCGGCTTCACCCAGGTCTTTTTCAGGCACCGAGAGACCGGAAATGTCGACACACTGGAAGTAGGTGCCTTCACCGGGCAGCAAGCGAAAGCGTGTGCTGGCCAGGCCTTCGCGGAACAGGTCGCGCTTGTGCTGGTAGAAGGCCGGCAGTTCCAGGTAGGGCCTGGGGTCGGCCATGTAGCGGGCCAGGCCGTGCTGCATCGGCGTGTTCACCGTGAACACATTGAACTGGTGAATTTTGCGGAACTCGGCGCTCATGGACGCCGGTGCGGCCACGGTACCGATCTTCCAGCCGGTCACGTGGTAGGTCTTGCCGAAGCTGGAGACGATGAACGCACGTGCCGCGAGCCCGTCAAACTGGGCAGCACTCCAGTGGCGGTTGGGTGCATAGACCATGTGTTCATAGACTTCATCTGAAATCAGAAGCACATCGGTGGGGTCCAGTATGTCCTGCAGCCGCAGCATTTCTTCGCGTGTCCAGACCATGCCACTGGGGTTGTGCGGTGAATTGATCAGGATGGCACGCGTCCTGGGAGTGATGGCGGCCTGGATCTTGTCAAAGTCGGGGCGGAAGGTGCCCGGTGTCAGTGGCACGCGCACCACCACGCCGCCAGCCAGTTCGATGTTCGGCACGTAGCTGTCGTAGCAAGGCTCCAGGACGATGACCTCATCACCTGGATGCACGATGGCCAGGATGACGGTCAGAATGGCCTGCGTGGCACCGGCCGTCACCGTGATCTCGCTGACGGGATCGTAGTGGCGACCATAGAGGGCTTGGATCTTGGCCGACATGGCTTCGCGCAAGGGGGCAACGCCCGTCATGGGGGGATATTGGTTGAGCCCTTCATTCATGGCCTGAGTGACCATTTCCAGCAACTTGGGGTCGCAGCCGAAATCCGGAAAGCCCTGACCGAGGTTGACCGCACCGGTTTCGGTGGCGAGTGCAGACATCACGGTGAAAATGGTGGTGCCCATGTTGGGCGTTTTGGACGGGAATGCGGGAGTACGCGGGTTCATGCGGTTCAAAGTTCGTAATCGTTGACATGGCCAGTCATGGCCTTGGCCACCAGACTGGCCGTGAGGCGGTCGCTCAGAAGCTCCGCAAACTGGAAGACGAAGTGTCGCAGATAGGCCCCCCGCTTGAATGCCACCCGGGCGACGTTCATGCCCAGCAGTCCACCCAGGGGACGAACGATCAAATCCTGCACCGGGTCGTCCTTGACGGCCATTTCTGCGACGATGCCGACACCCAGGCCTAGACGGACATAGGTCTTGATCACATCCGAGTCAATGGCCTCCAGCGCGATCCGGGGGTACAGTTTGCGCGCTGCAAAGGCATTGTCGATGCGTGTGCGTCCAGTAAAGGAGGGGTGATAGGTGATGAGCGGGTACTCGGCTATGTCTTCCAGCGCCAAGCGTGATTTGCCGGCCAGCGGATGGCCCTGGGGCAGCACCAGCACATGTTGCCACTCATAACAGGGCAGGGTGACCAGGTCTTCATAAGCCGACAGCGATTCGGTAGCGATACCGATTTCAGCCACGTCCTGCAGCAGCATCTGGGCCACCTGATCTGGCGCGCCCTGATGCAGGCTGATGTTGACCTTGGGGTATTTTTCGCGCAACCGGGCCACAGGAACTGGCAGCACATAGCGTGCCTGGGTGTGGGTGGTGGCGATCGACAGGGTGCCGCTGTCCTGGGCGCTGTACTGGTCACCGATCTTGCGCAGGTTACCGACTTCCCGCAGGATCACTTCAATGCATTTCAGCACATGCTGACCAGGCTCGGTGATGCGTTTGAGCCGTTTGCCGTGTCGGGCAAAAATCTCGATGCCCAGCTCTTCTTCCAGCTCGATGAT
>CAXRGK010000005.1:0-3756 GCA_964230145.1 Burkholderiaceae bacterium
GGACCACCCCACCGAAGGCCGCATCCTGATCGGCGATCGCGACGTGACCCACTTGCCCAGCAAGGACCGCGACATCGCCATGGTGTTCCAAAGCTACGCGCTCTACCCCAACATGACGGTGGCGCAGAACATCGCGTTCGGCCTGGAAATCCGCAAGGTGCCCAAGGCCGAGCGTGAAGCGGCGGTGCAGCGCGTGGCCGCCATGTTGCAGATCGGCCACCTGCTGGACCGCAAACCCGGCCAGCTGTCAGGCGGTCAGCGCCAGCGCGTGGCCATGGGCCGCGCCCTGGCGCGCGACCCCAAACTGTTTCTGTTTGACGAGCCGCTGTCCAACCTGGACGCCAAGCTGCGTGTGGAAATGCGCGCCGAGATCAAACAGCTGCACCAGCGCACGAAAACCACCACGGTCTATGTGACGCACGACCAGGTCGAAGCCATGACGCTGGGCGACCGCATCGCCGTCATGAAAGACGGCTGGGTGCAGCAGTTCGGCACGCCCGCCGAGATCTACAACCGTCCGGCCAACCGCTTCGTGGCCGAGTTCATCGGCTCACCGGCGATGAACATGGTGTCGGTGCGACGCCAGGACGGTGGCGTGAGCGCACACGGTCTGGCCCTGGCCCTGAACGACGCCCAGCGCCAGGCGGTGCAGGCCCACGGCAGTGACGAACTGGTCTACGGCCTGCGCCCCGAAAGCCTGGCGTTTGCCACCCAGGGCCTGCCCGGCACCCTGTCCATGATCGAGCCCACCGGACCCGAAACCTACGCCACGGTGGACACCCCCGCCGGCAAGCTCACCGCCCGCGTGCCGGGCGTGTTCGATGCCCAGGTCGGCGAAGCGGTACACCTGCAGTGGGACGCCGATCAGGCTCACCTGTTTGACCAGCACAGCGGCAAGCGGGTGAACTGATCGACCACGCCGTCAATCCACCACATACCGCGCCACAGCCGCTTCGTCCCAGACGATGCCCAAGCCGGGCCCCTGGGCGATGACACACCCCTGCTGGATCCGGCTGGGGGTCTGCAGCACCGGCGAGCCGAAATCCATGAATTCCAGCCAGTCGCAGGTGGGCGTGACGGCCAGCACATGCGCACTGGCTTCGATGAACAGGTGGCTGGACACCGGCATGGACGCCGCCCGCGCCAGGCCCATGACACTGAGCCAGCCCGTGATGCCGCCGATCTTCATCAGGTCGGGCATCATGCGGTCGCAGGCCTGCACGCTCAGGGCGCGCTCGGCATCGCGCGGGAACCACCAGTTCTCGCCGGTCTGCACCGGCAGGCGGGTTTGCGCACGCACGCGGGCATGGCCCTGCAGGTCTTCGGCGGCCACTGGCTCTTCCACCCACTCCAGCGCAAAGGGCTCCAGCGCGTGCATGCGCCGGATCGCTTCGCCCGGCTGCAGGCTCTGGTTGTAGTCCACCATCAGCGCGATGTCTTCGCCCACGATGCGGCGGACTTCGCGCACGGTGGCCAGGTCATGGGCCAGGTCGGCGCCGCCGAGCTTGATCTTGATGCCCCGAAAACCCTGTTCCACCGAATCGGCCAGCGCTGCAGCATCGCGCGCCGGATCGACCAGGCCCCAGCTGTCGTAGGCCCGCACCGGCCGGGGCTCGCCCCCCAGCAGACGCACCACGGGCTGGTTCGCGGCCTTGCCCAATGCATCCCACAGCGCCATGTCCAGCGTGGACACCACCATGCCCAGCAGGCCCTGCAGGCCGAGCAGACGGAACTGCTGTTCCAGCTGCTGCTGGCGCGCCAGCGGTACGACGGCCTGACCGCGCAGCAAGGGCAGCAACTGCCCGACCAGGGCGTGCAAAGGCTTGAGCATCAGCGGCGTGTAGGCAAACAGGTAGGCGCTGCCCGTGATGCCCTGTTCGGTGATCACATCCAGCAGCAACAGCGGCGAAGCCTCGATCGCGCCGGAAGCGGTGCGGATGGGACGGCGCAGGGGGGCGATGACAGCGCGTGCGCGGATGTCGGCAATGGTCAGTTCGCTCACTCGGGGCTCCAGGGGATCGCAGTGCAATGGGGCCCGATTGTGGGAGCGGGCAGCCACGGATGGCGCACCTGCGCGACACGGTGACCGCCCCAAGGAAAAAGGGCGCCCCTGACGGGCGCCCTTGGGGTCGCAGCCAAGCCGTTCAGGCCAGCAAGGCGTTCACCCGCTTCACATAGGCCGCCGGATCGTCGGGCAAACCGCCTTCGGCCAGCAGCGCCTGGTCAAACAGGATGTGCGCCAGGTCATGGAAGTGCACCGAGCCGTCGAGCTTTTTCACCAGGCTGTGCTCGGGGTTCACTTCGAGCACCGGCTTGACCTCGGGCGCCTTCTGACCAGCGGCCTTGAGCATGCGGGCCAGCTGCAGGCTCATGCCGCCGTCGTCCTTGACCACCAGACAGGCCGGTGAGTCGACCAGGCGGCTGGTCACGCGCACGTCTTCGGCCTTGTCCTTGAGGGCTTCTTTCAGCTTGGCCAGCACCGGCTTGAAGGCTTCGGCGGCTTCTTCTTCGGCCTTCTTCTCGGCCTCGTCCTGCAGCTTGCCCAGGTCGACCGCGCCCTTGGCCACACTCTGCAGCGGGGTGCCGTCGAATTCGTGCAGGAAGGACAGCGCCCACTCGTCGACCCGGTCGGTCATGAGCAGCACCTCGATGCCCTTCTTCTTGAACACTTCGAGCTGCGGACTGTTCTTGGCCGCGGCCAGCGTGTCGGCAGTGATGTAGTAAATCGCCTCCTGGCCTTCCTTCATGCGGGCCTTGTAGTCGGCCAGCGATGTGAGTTGTTCCGTTCGCCCTGAGCCTGTCGAAGGGTGGGCTTCGACAGGCTCAGCCCGAGCGGTATGGGTCGAAGCAAAGCGCAGCAGCTTGGCGATGCGCGCCTGGTTGCCGAAGTCCTCTCCCAGACCTTCCTTGAGCACGGCACCGAACTCGGCATAGAACTTCGTGTATTGGCCCAGCTTGGCTTTGTCCTCGTCGCTCAGAACGTCCGTCACGCCGTCCGCACCAGGCACTGGCTCCTTGTCGTGCTTGGCCAGGTCTTCGAGCATGGACAGCACGCGGCGCGTGTTGCCGTCGCGGATCGCCTTGACGTCGCGGCTTTCCTGCAGCAGCTCGCGGCTGACGTTGAGCGGCAGGTCGGCCGAGTCGACCACGCCCTTGACCCAGCGCATGTAGGTGGGCATCAGCGCCTCGGCGTCGTCCATGATGAACACGCGCTTGACGTAGAGCTTGATGCCCGCCTTCTTGTCGCGGTTGTACAGGTCCATCGGCGCCTTGGACGGGATGTAGAGCAGCTGGGTGTATTCGGTGCTGCCTTCGACGCGGTTGTGGCTCCAGCTCAAGGCGTTTTCAAAGTCGCGGCTGATCTGTTTGTAGAAGTCCTGGTACTGCTCGTCCGTGATGTCCTTCTTGGGGCGGGTCCACAGCGCGCTGGCCTGGTTGATGGTTTCCCACTCACCGGTCTTGACCATGCCGCCGGGCTTGCGGCCGGCTTTTTCATCGTTGGGGTCGATCAGCTCGCCGTCCTTCCACTCTTCCTTTTCCATGCGGATGGGCAGGCTGATGTGGTCGGAATACTTGCCGACGATGTCCTTGAGCTTCCAGGCGTTGGCGTACTCCAGCGCGTCTTCGCGCAGGTGCAGGATGACGCTGGTGCCGCGCTCGGCGCGGGTGATCGTTTCGACTTCGAAGTCACCGGTGCCGCCACTGATCCAGCGCACGCCCTCTTCAGCCTTCAGGCCGGCGCGGCGCGACTCGACA
>CAXRGK010000006.1:0-10849 GCA_964230145.1 Burkholderiaceae bacterium
GCCTGGCTGCGCCACGCCGAAGTCGCCAAAATCGTGGTCGAAGACAACTGCGGCTGCTGCGACGACAAGCTGGCCATGATGACCGAGGAAAACGTCATCGCCCAACTGCAGCACCTGGCGACCCACCCGTCGGTCGCATCCCGCCTGGCCCGTGGCGAGCTGTTCATCCACGGCTGGGTGTACGACATCGAGACCGCCCGCATCCGCGCCTACGACTCGGAAACCAACGAGTTCCGCCAGATCGGCGAAGGCCCCGTGCCGATGGCAACACCGCGCGCGCGCTACCCCGGCCGCAACGCGAGCTAACCGACGGGCGCATTACTGTATTTACACAATTACAGGTATACTGCGCCGTCTGTTTAGCGGCAGGCCCTCCATAAGCCTGCACTCTCCAAGCAAGCCACGCCAGTTCGCTGCCGTGGCTTGTTGGTTTCTGCCGCCGAGGCGGCCCTGATGAGCGAGGCACTACAGATGACCGCACTGGTTGGCGTGATCATGGGCTCCAAGTCCGACTGGTCCACCCTGAGCCATACGGCCGACATGCTTGAACAGCTGGGTATTCCCTACGAAGTAAAGGTGGTTTCTGCTCACCGCACCCCTGATCTGCTGTTCCAATACGCTGAAGAAGCGGCCGATCGCGGCATTGAAGTGATCATCGCCGGCGCCGGCGGCGCAGCCCACCTGCCGGGCATGCTGGCGGCCAAGACGGCGGTGCCGGTGCTGGGCGTGCCGGTGCCCGGCAAGCACCTGCAGGGCGTGGACTCGCTGCACAGCATCGTGCAGATGCCCAAGGGCGTGCCGGTGGCCACCTTTGCCCTCGGCCAGGCGGGGGCGGCCAATGCCGCCCTGTTCGCCGTGGCCATGCTGGCCAACCACGACGCGGCGCTGCTCCAAAAGCTCGAAGCCTTCCGCGCCGAGCAGACCGCGATGGCCCGCGCCATGACCTTGCCGCCGGTGGCGTCCAAATGAGCGGCGTGATCCTTCCGGGCAGTGTGGTCAACGGCCAGCCCGCCACGCTGGGCGTGATGGGCGGTGGCCAGCTCGGCCGCATGTTCGTGCACGCCGCGCAGGCCATGGGTTACTACACCGCGGTGCTCGACCCCGATCCGGCCAGCCCGGCGGGACGGGTGAGCCACCACCACATCCAGACCGACTACCTCGATGAGCAGGGCCTGGCCCAGCTGATGCAGCGCTGCGCCGCCATCACCACCGAATTCGAGAACGTGCCCGCGCCCGCCCTGCTGACGCTGGGCGCGCACCGCTTTGTAGCGCCGGCCTCGGACGCCGTGGCCATTGCGCAGGACCGCGCCGCCGAGAAGGCCCACTTCGTGAAGTGCGGTGTGCCGGTGGCCCCGCATGCGGTCATCGAGACCGAGGCGCAGCTGGCGGCCGTGGCGGACGATCTGCTGCCCGGTATTCTCAAGACGGCCCGTCTGGGCTACGACGGCAAGGGCCAGGTGCGCGTCAAGACGCGTGCCGAGCTGGTGACGGCTTGGACCGAGCTCAAGCAGGTGCCCTGCGTGCTCGAAAAAATGCTGCCGCTCAAGGACGAGTGTTCCGTCATCGTGGCGCGCAGCGGCAGGGGCGAGATGGTGCACTTTCCGGTGCAGCGCAACTTGCACCGGGACGGCATTCTGGCGGTGACCGAGGTGAACCCGGGCGTGATCGATCCGCTGCTGGCGCAGCAGGCCGTGCAAGCCACGAAAGCGATTGCCGAAGGCCTGCACTACGTGGGCGTGCTGTGCGTGGAGTTCTTTGTGCTCGAAGGCGGCCAGCTGGTCGTCAACGAGATCGCGCCGCGCCCGCACAACAGCGGCCACTACACGCTCGACGCCTGCGACCAGTCGCAGTTCGACCTGCAGGTGCGCACGCTCGCTGGCCTGCCGCTGACGCCGCCGCGCCAGCATTCGCCGGCCATCATGCTCAACCTGCTCGGTGACTTGTGGTCTGAACCCGTGAAATCGGGGTCAGAGCCGAAATCGGGGTCGGATCCCGATTTGCGTAGCAAATTGGGCTCTGACCCCAATTTCGGCACCCCACGGTGGGACAAGGTGCTCGCTTTGCCCGGCACGCACCTGCATCTGTACGGCAAGCTGTCGGCGCGTCAGGGCCGCAAGATGGGCCACCTCAACATCACCGGTGCCACGCCAGAAGCCGTGCGTGCCACCGCCCTGCAGGCCTGCGCGCTGCTCGGCATCGAGCCCTTCTGATGCTCCTGCCCGGACACGACCCCGCCGCCATCGAGTGCGCCGTGCAGACGCTGGCGCGCGGCGAGCTGCTGGGCTTGCCGACCGAAACCGTCTATGGCCTGGCCGCTGACGCCCTGCGCGACGAAGCCGTGGCCAAGATCTTTGCCGCCAAAGGCCGTCCGGCTGACCACCCGCTGATCGTGCATGTGGCCTCTGCGGCTCAGGTGCCGCTCTTTGCCAGCGAAGTGCCTGACTTTGCCCAGCGCCTGATGGACGCCTTCTGGCCCGGGCCGCTCACCCTGATCCTGCCGCGCCAGCCCGGTGTGGCCACGGCCTCGGCCGGCGGCCACACTTCCATTGGGCTGCGGTGTCCTTCGCACCCGGTGGCACAGGCGGTGATGCAGGCCTGTGCTGCCGCTGGCATGCCGGGCCTGTCGGCGCCGAGTGCCAACCAGTTTGGCCGCGTGAGCCCCACCACCGCCCGCCATGTGCAGGGCGAGTTCGGCGACGCACTGCTGATCCTGGACGGTGGTGAGTGCGAGGTCGGCATCGAATCGACCATCGTGGACTGCACACGAGGCGCGCCCGTGCTGCTGCGCCCGGGGCAGATCACGCGCACGCAGATCGAACAGGTCTGCGGACAGTCCTTGCAGGACAAGGCCGCGCTGGCGCAGCCCGCGCCCAAGGCTTCGGGCACGCTCGAATCGCATTACGCGCCGCGCGCCAAAGTGCGCTTGATGGACGCGGGCACCCTGCACCAGCGCCTGCAGGCGCTGGGTGTGCATGCGGGCAATCTGGGCGTCTGGTCGCAGCAGGCACCCACCGACCTGGGCGCCGGAGTGCTCTGGCGTCAGCAGTACGCGCAGCCGGCCACGGCCGCGCACGACCTGTTTGCCGTGCTGCGGGATCTGGATGCGCGCGGTGTGCAGCAGATCTGGGTGGAACTGCCGCCCGACACGCCCGAGTGGGAAGGCGTGCGTGACCGCCTGAGCCGGGCTGCGGCCTGAAACCCCTCGAACCGTTTCAGCGGTAACGCAGCTTCATCACCAGAATGGTCAGCGCCAGGCTGGTGGTGATGGCGTTGGCGATGATGATGGGCCAGGCCATCAGCAAGATGCCGTAGACCAGCCACAACACCACGCCCAGCGTGAACAGGCTGTACATGCCCAGCGAGATGCCGCGCACGTCGCGTGTGCGCAGGGTGTGCCAGACCTGCGGCACAAAGCTGGCCGTGGTCAGGCAGGCGGCCAGGGTGCCGATCGAGTCAGTGAGTTGCATGGCGGGCTTGACGGCGGCGCTGCGGGCCGTCGGTTTCGGGGATCATCAGGTCGCGGGCCGTCCAGTCGAGCAACTGGTCAAGCGCCGGTCGGGCTTGCTGGGCGTTGGGGTGGTTGATGATGGCCACCACACTGTAGCGGCGGCCGCTTTCACCCTGCACATAACCGGCCACCGAAACGACGTCGCGCAGCGAGCCGGTCTTGAGCCAGGCCCGGCCGATCACGGGCGATTGGGGCATACGCTCCTTCATGCGCTGGGTGGTCCCGTCCACGCCAGCGATGGCCAGAGATTGCACAAAGGCGTCGGCATCCGGCCCCTGATGGGCCTGCTGCAGCAACTGGCCCAGGGCAGCGGCGGTGCTGCGCTCCGCGCGCGAGAGCCCCGAGCCGTTGTCGAGCACGGGCACGGCCTGGCCAGCAAAGCGCTCGCGCCACCAGCGCGTCAGGCGCAGGCGCGAGGCTTCGAAGCGGCCGGGCGCCCCCATTTCTGCGGACAAGGTGAGGAACAGCTGTTGTGCCATCACGTTGTTCGACATTTTGTTGATGTCGGCAATGATCTCGCGCAGGGGCAGGGATGGGGATTCCAGCAACAGCCTGGCATGGGCGGGCGTGTTGCCGCTTCGCACTTGACCGGTGAGCTGCCCGCCGGCTTGCGTCCACAGCGCATGCAGCATGCGGGGCGCAAATTCTTCGGGTGCCGGAAAGGCCACAGGCCATTGGCGTTCGCCGCAGCTGGCCGGATAGCTGCCGGCAAACACGGTGCGCAGGGGCTGCCCGAAATCGGCGCGCAAGCCGCTGCGCCAGTCGTTGCAGGCGCCATTTTTGAGTGGCACGTCAGCAGGCACTTCCAGCCCGGCCAGCGGGGGTTCGCTGGTCACCGTGGCGCGGCCTGAGGCCGCTTCAGGTGTGAAGCGGTAGATCACCGATTTGAAGTTCAACAGCAGTCCATCGGGGGCCACGTTGTAGGGGCGCAGGGGTTCGTCGTCGAAAGGCTCGCTGCGTGGCGTCACATCGAACACGCTGCGGTCGAGCACGATGTCGCCGCGCACCTGGCGCACCCCGAGTGCCTGGATCTCGGCGACCATGGCCTGCGCACGTTCGATCACCAGCTTGGGGTCGCCGCTGCCACGGATCACCAGGGAGCCTTGCAACACGCCCTCACGCACCGGGCCGGTGGCGTAGATGCGGGTGCGCCAGACGTGGTCGGGGCCCAGCAGTTGCAGGCCGGCATAAGTCGTGAACAGTTTCATCACCGAAGCCGGGTTCATGGCTTCGTTTTCGCGGTGGGCCAGGCGGGGGGCAGTCGGGCTGCCCTCCATGGCCTGCACCTGCACGCTGATGGCGTCCGGCGGCACTTGCGCCTGACGCAGTGTCTGGCGCACCGCGGACGGCAGCCCGGCATGGGCCATGGGGGCCCACAAGGCACTGGCCAGCAGGAAAGCAGGAAACGGGCGTTGCAGCATGGTCTCCAGTCTAGCGGTGCTGGCCGCATCCGGGAGGGCCGTATCATCGGCGCATGCGTTTTTCTCCCCGCACCGTCGGTCTGGTGGCGGCCGTCGTCACGGTGCTGATCTGGACCTCCTTCATCGTCATTGCCCGGGCTTCGGCCTCGCACACCCTGCTGCCCCTGGACATCGCGCTCATGCGCATCCTGGGCGCCAGCTGTGTGCTGCTGCCCTGGGCCTGGTGGCGGATGCGCCCCGAGCGTGCGCGCGGTGAGCGCGTGGGTTCGCTGCTGGGTCTGTCGCCCCTGCCGCTGCGCACCACGGTGCAGGCGGGTTTTTTTGGCGGTTTGCTGTATGCCGTGCTGGCCTACACCGGCTTCTTCTACGCACCCGCGGCGCATGCTTCGGTGCTGATGCCCGGCAGCCTGCCGCTGTGGACCACCTTGTTGGCCATATGGCTGTTGCACGAAAAGATCCCGGCGGCGCGCGCGCTGGGTCTGGCCTGCATCGTGCTGGGTGATCTGCTGGTGGGGGGCATGAGCCTGCTCAAGGCCTTTGAAGGGGGCGAGGTCTGGAAGGGCGACCTGCTGTTCATGTGCGCGGCCAGCTGCTGGGCGGCCTACACGGTCACGGCGCGTCGCCTGGGTCTGGACGCGGTGCGGGCCACCATGGCGATCACGGCGTTTGCCTTTGTGTTCTTTGTGCCGGTGTTCGCGCTGGCCACTGGCCTTGGCTGGTGGTCCACGCACATCCCGCAGGCGTCGTGGGGCGAGTTGCTGTTCCAGGCCGCTTTCCAGGGCGGAGGTTCGGTGGTGATCTCCGGCATCACGTTCACGCAGATGGTTCGCCACTTCGGTCCGGTGCGCACCACCATGATCACGGCCCTGGTGCCCGGCCTGTCGGCCCTGGGTGCGGTGGCTGTGCTGGGTGAGCCCATGCACTGGAATCTGCTGGCAGGTCTGGCCCTGGTGACGGGCGGCATTTTGCTGGGGGTGCGGGCAGCGCGACCCGCGACTGCACCCCTGGCGCAGGAGGCCGGCCGATGAGCCCCCTGCAGTGGCTGGCGTTTGACACCAGCACCGAAGTCTTGTCGATCGGCGTGGCCGCGAAGGGCCATACCGATGTGCGCACCCTGGCGGGTGGCGCCCAGTCCTCGGCTACCCTGATCCCCACGGCCATGGAGATGCTGTCGCAGGCGGGCATTGGCTTGCCCCAGCTCGACGCCATCGTGTTCGGACGCGGGCCGGGGTCCTTCACCGGCCTGCGCACCGCCTGTGCCGTGGCGCAGGGCCTGGCCTTCGGTGCAGACATCCTGGTGTTGCCGGTGGACACCTTGCTGGCCGTGGCTGAAGAGGCGCGCGTGCTGGCCGGCGTGAACGACCAGCCTTTGACCGTGCTGGCCATGCTCGATGCCCGCATGGACGAGGTCTACAGCGCCGCCTGGGACTGGGACGGCCAGCGCTGGACTTTGCGCCAGCCTTTGCAGGTGGGCGGGCCGCAGCATGTGTTGTTGCCTGATGCGCCGCGTGTGCTGCTGGCCGGCAATGCTTTCGAGGCCTATGGCGAACGCCTGCCTGCGGGTGAGCGGGTGCAGGCCCTGCCCACGGCTACGGCCTTGCTGCGACTGGCGCCGAGCTTGTTCGCGGATGGCCATGCCGTGCCGGCCGAGCAGGCCATGCCGCTTTACATCCGCGACAAGGTGGCCCAGACGACCGCAGAGCGCATGGCCGAACGCGAAGCGGCCAAGGGGGCGCCTTGAGCCCCGCATCTGAGACCGAGCGCCAGGCGGCCGTACTGCAACCGATGCAGGAGAGCGACCTGGAGGCGGTCATCGCCATCGAGCAGGTCGCCTACAGCCATCCCTGGACGCGTGGCAACTTCCGCGACGCACTGGCCAGCGGCTACTGGGCGCAATGCCTGCGGGTGCAGGACGAACTGCTGGGCCATGTGGTGGCGATGGAGGGCGTGGAGGAAACCCACCTGCTCAACATCACCGTGGCGCCTGCCCGGCAGGGCCAGGGCTGGGCCCACATGATGCTCGACGCCCTGTGCCTGTGGTCGCGCCGCCAGGGGGCTCAGTGGCTCTGGCTGGAAGTGCGTGAAAGCAACCAGCGCGCTCTGCACGTGTATGAGCGTTACGGCTTTCGCCGCGTCGGCCTGCGCAAGGATTACTATCCTGCCGACCGTCAGCAACGCGAACACGCGGTGGTGATGAGCCTGAACCTGAAACTGCAGCCATGACCGACCCGACCCGTTTTGATTTGGACGAACGCCAACGCGCCATGCTGGCCGAGATGGGCATCCGCGTCTGGTGGCCACAGAAGCAGCCATCCCCGCTGCCCGAAGTCACGGCCGTTCGCTCTGAACTTGACGCCATTCGTCCTGAGCTCGGTACCGTTCGTCCTGAGCCTGTCGAAGGACAAGCTGCATCGGCCAGGCATCAACAGGCTCAGCCCGAACGGGGCATTACACAGCCCGAGCGGGGTGCAGCCCGAACTGCACAGGTGCAGGGGGCGGTGCCCGCCGAGGCTGTGCCTCTGCCCCCCGGTGTGGACCAGATGGACTGGGGCACCTTGCAGGCCACCGTGGCCCAATGCCGTGCCTGTGGCCTGTGCCAGGGCCGCAAGAACACGGTGTTTGGGGTGGGCGACCGCAGTGCGCAGTGGATGGTGATTGGCGAAGCCCCCGGCGAAAACGAAGACCTGCAGGGCGAGCCGTTTGTCGGCCAGGCCGGCAAACTGCTCGACAACATGCTCAAGGCGATTGGCCTGAACCGCGCGGTCGAGGGTGAGCAAGACGGCCAGGCTGGCGTCTACATCACCAACACGCTCAAGTGCCGCCCACCCGGCAACCGCAACCCCGAGCCGGTGGAGCTGCAGACCTGCGCGCCCTATCTGGCGCGGCAGGTGGCGCTGGTGCAGCCGAAGATCATCCTTGCCATGGGCCGCTTTGCGGTGCAGTCGCTGTTGCAGACCACCGAGCCGATCGGCAAGCTGCGCGGCCGCGTGCACCAGGTCCAGGGCGTGCCGGTGGTCGTCACCTACCACCCGGCCTATTTGCTGCGCAACCCGGCCGACAAGGCCAAGGCCTGGGCCGACCTGGTGCTGGCGCTGCAGACGGTGCAACAGGCCTGAGCTTCGCGCGCAGGGGCGCGCTCCTACCCCGATCCCAGGAACGCGCTCCTGCGCGGGTCCCGGGGGCGCGCTCCTGCGCGGGCCCCTGTAGGAGGCCGCCCCCGCGGCCGAAAGCTGGGGCCGTGAACCTCAGCCTCAGGCCCGAACCACGGTGTTCGGCAATTCGTTGGGCACAGTGACGTCACCGGTCCGCGGGAAATGCGCCACCAGCAGGGCCGAGACCTCTTCGAGCGCCTGTGTCAGGCCGTTTTCAAAGTCACCGCGGCGCAGGTGCTGACCAAGCCGTGACACCACCTCCTGCCAATCCTGCGCGCTGGCGTGGCGCTGCAGCCCGCGGTCGGCCACGATCTCGATGCGGTGTTCGGCCAGCAGCAGGTAGATCAGCACACCGTTGTTGTGTTCCGTGTCCCAGACACGCAGGCGGCCAAACCACCGCATGGCCCGTTGGCGAACCACTTCATCCAGCGGCGCGTGACGCCCGGCACGCCAGACGTCCTGCAGCGGCAAGGCCCCTTCAACGCACAGACACACCTGACCGGTGTGGCGCCCCTCGCTGGCGTGCACGCGCCGTGCCAATTGCGCCGCCAGCGCATCGGGAACCGCATGTTGTGCGGCGCGCTCCGATTGCCACTGATGGCGCCACAGCCGCATCAGCCAGCGGGACCATGCTTCGGGTTCAAAGGTCTTGTCCATTCACCAGCTCCCCGAGGCACCACCGCCACCGCCATCGCCACCACCACCCGAAGACGCGCCACCGCCACCGATACCACCGGCATCGCCAAACCCGCCTCCACCCCAGCCATCGCCTGACCGGTGCCAGCCACCCCGGTGGCCAGAATGGCGGTGCCGCATGTCGCGCGCCACCATGGGCAGGTCGGTGAACAGGCCGACGAAAAAGCCCATCAGGCCGGCCAGCAGGGCCATCCAGATGCGCCCGGTGATCTGCCAGACCAGAAGACCGGCCGCCGCCGCGCCCAACAGGCTGCCCAGCCGTTGCCCGAGCATTTGGCGCAGCACCCTGGTGACCAAGGGCACGGCCACCAGCAACAGCATGGCGGCTTCGACGATGTCGAACTCGTCGATCTGTGGGCGTGCTGGCGCCGGTTCAGGCAGGGCCTCGCCAGTGATGTGGGCCTGCAGCTGTGCCAGTGCATCACGCAGACCACCGGCATAGTCGCCGCGTCGGAAGGCGGGCACCATCTGCTGGTCGATGATGCGTTTGGCCAGCACATCGGGGATGGCGCCTTCAAGCGCCTTGAACGGGGCGATGCGCACGCGCCGGTCCTGCACAGCCACCACAATCAGCAAACCATCGCCCACGCCGGCGCGCCCCAGCTTCCAGGCATCGGCCACGCGCTGGCTGTAGTCGGCAATGTCTTCAGGCGCGGTGCTGGGCACGATCAGCACGCCGATCTGCGTGCCACGCTGTGTCTCGAAGTTGGCAAGCTGGCGCTCAAGTGCTGCGCGGTCTGCGTCGGCCAGCGCACGGGCGGTGTCGGTCACATGGGCGCGGTAGTCCGGGACTGGAACCAGTGCCGTTTGGGCACAGGCCGTGGCTTGCCACAGCCCCAGACCCAAGGCCCACAGCAGTGCCAGCAGGGCGCGCAGGCCCCAGGTGCGCTTCACTTGCCGAAGTCCACTTTGGGCGGGGCGCTGATGGCGGCCTCATTGGCCACGCTGAAGTTGGCCTTGGGCTTGTAGCCAAACACCATGGCGGTCAGGTTGCTCGGGAAACTGCGCGAGAGCACGTTGTATTCCTGTACCGCCTTGATGTAGCGGTTGCGCGCCACGGTGATGCGGTTCTCGGTGCCTTCGAGCTGCACGCGCAGGTCGGCAAAGCCCTGGTTGGCCTTGAGGGCGGGGTAGTTTTCCGACACCACCAGCAGGCGCGAGAGCGCACTGCCCAGCTCGCCCTGTGCGGCCTGGAACTTCTGCATGGCTTCGGGGTTGTTCAGGGTTTCGGGTGTGACCTGGATGCTGGTGGCCTTGGCGCGGGCCTCGATCACGCGCGTCAGCGTTTCCTGCTCGAAATTCGCCTCGCCTTTGACCGTGGCGACCAGGTTGGGCACCAGATCGGCGCGACGCTGGTACTGGTTGAGCACTTCGGACCAGGCCGAAGAGGTCTGCTCGTCCAGACGCTGGAAATCGTTGTAGCCGCAACCGCTCAGGCTCAGGGTGGTGGTCAGCACACTGCTGACCAGCAGCCAGCGGGCAAGGGATGTACGCATGGTGTTCCTTGATGGGTGACAGATGCCAAAAATATACCTGCAGCTGGCGGCAGATGCACCGCTTTCAAGTCGCGATCAAGTGGGCTGCCGTGCCGGCCACAACACGGCGGCGATCGAGACCACCATCAGCACCACGGCGGCCCAGTCCTGCCAGTGCAATACCTCACCCAGCACCAGTGAGCCACTGAACACCCCCACCACCGGGATCAGCATCACGCTGAGTGTGGAGGCCACCGGCGGCAGGCTGCGCGCCAGGTAAAACCAGGCCGCGTGTGCAAAGCCGAACACCAGCACCGCGTTGAACACGATCGAACCCCAGTGCGTGGGCGAAGGGGCGATCCAGCGGTCCTGCTCGAACACCACCGCCAGCACCGTCAGCACCACGGTGGTCAGTGCCGTCATCCAGAACGAAATCGCCAGCGTGGGCACCGGCATCTTGGTGCGGCGCAGCAGCTGCGTGCCCAGCGCCCAAGTGCTGGCGGCCACCAGAGCCAGCAACACCCCCAGTGGGCGCCCGCTGAGGTTGGTGATTTCGTGCCAGAGCAAGAGCACCACCCCCAGCGTGGCCGCACCCAC
>CAXRGK010000007.1:0-3718 GCA_964230145.1 Burkholderiaceae bacterium
CAATGAGACCCAGGCAGGCGTGCTCAACCTGGTGTTCAAGATCGCCGACGACAACGGTTTGCTGCTGCTGGACATGAAAGACCTGCGCGCCATGCTGCAGCACGTGGGCGACAACGCCAAGCAGTTCACCACCGAGTACGGCAACATCAGCGCCGCCAGCATCGGCGCCATCCAGCGTGGACTGCTGCAAATCGAGGAACAAGGTGGCGATCAGTTCTTCGGCGAGCCCATGCTCAACATCCAGGACTTCATGCAGACCGATGCGAAAGGCATGGGCGTGGTGAACATCCTGGCGGCCGACAAATTGCTCAACGCCCCTCGCCTGTACGCCACCTTCCTGCTCTGGATGCTGTCCGAACTCTTCGAGCAGCTGCCCGAGATTGGCGACCCCGAAAAACCCAAGCTGGTCTTCTTTTTTGACGAAGCCCACCTGCTGTTCAAAGACGCGCCGGCGGCGTTGGTCGAGCGCATCGAGCTGGTGGTGCGCCTGGTGCGCTCCAAGGGCGTGGGGGTGTATTTCGTGACGCAAAACCCGCTGGACATCCCCGACAGCGTGCTCGGCCAGCTGGGCAACCGGGTGCAGCACGCGCTGCGCGCCTTCACCCCGCGCGACCAAAAAGCCGTGCAGGCCACGGCCCAGACCATGCGCCCCAAGGCCGGGCTGGACATTGAAGCGGCCATCACCGAGCTGGGCGTGGGCGAAGCGCTGGTGAGCTTTCTGGATGCCAAGGGCAGACCCTGCGAGACCGAGCGCGTCTTCGTGTTGCCGCCGGGCAGCCAGATCGGCCCCATCACAGCTGAGCAGCGCCAGACGCTGATGCAAAGCTCACTGGTGGCCGGTGTGTACGAACAAGCTGTTGACCGCGAATCAGCCTATGAGATGCTCAAGGCCAACATCACCGCCCATGCCGACAGCCCGGCGGAGCAAGCTGGCCACGAGGGCAACGCCTCGGGTCAAGGCGGCATGATGGGCGCGGTATCGGACCTGCTGTTTGGCACCACCGGCCCGCGTGGCGGCCAGCGCGACGGCATTGCCCAGATGGTCGTCAAAAGCGCCGTGCGCACCGCGGGTTCTGCCATTGGCCGCGAGATCGTGCGTGGGGTGCTGGGCAGCCTGCTGGGGGGCAGCAAGCGCCGCCGCTGAACGCGGGCGGTCTTGACCCTCAAGTCAGAGATTCTTGAACACCCCGGTATCACCCGGGCTGCGCAGCATCTTGTTGACCGCATCCAGGTGCATTTCCTCCAGCACGATCATCTCGCGGGCATATTCTTCGAGGAGCACCGAGTGACCTTGTGCAATATGGAGCAGGTCGTAGTAGGCCGCCAATGCGGTCTTTTCGTGTTCCAGGCTCTCCCGCAGGATGTCGCCGATGTCATGCCGTTCGGTCTCCAGCAGTGGGCCGATCTTCAGCGATGGATGACCACCCAACAGAGTCACCATCTCCCCAGCTTTGTGGGCATGCGCGAGACTTTCGTCGGCATTGCCCTTGAGCCATGACACGATGGGCATGCGGTTGTAGCCAAACACCATCAGGGCGTAGTGCGTGTATTTGACGACGCCGGCCAACTCCAGTTCCAGAATCCGGTTGATCGCTTCGATCACGGTTTTCTTCATTGCCTTGTCCATGATGAACTCCTTGAAGGTTTCGCCAACGGCAGGAATCCAAGCCCCTGCGAAACCATTCTGCGACTGCTCTGGCCGGATGTCACTTGAAGGTGCTGTCATAACTGTGGCCTTACCCACTGTCATCGCTCACAGATTGCCCTGAAATCAAAGCCTTGCAACAAGCTTCGGGCGTTACACATTGGCACATCTGCCGCTCACCCAAGCAGTCTGCAATCGCAAAATGAAAGCATCTGGCATGCGCCACAGCAGCCGATCTTCAACACCCCTTACAGGAGATAAGCATGATGAACATTTCAGCCGCAACCGTGCTGCTGGCCGCTACGGGGTTTGCGTCAACGGCGCTGGCCCAAACCGGCTCGGTCAAACTGGTGTCGCCCATTGATGGCGCGATGCTGGATGCACCCGGCCCGATCCAGGTCGTTTACGAAGTCGTCTCGGGCCCGAAAGTCGACCATGTGCACTTGTATGTCGATGGCAAGGAAACAGCGGTTTTGCGCGAAGCCAGGGGCACCCATAACCTCAAGCCCTTGTCGTCTGGTGCACACGAGGTCTGCATCAAAGCCGTGACCCGGGCCCATGTCCCTACTGGCCTTGAGCAGTGCAACAAAATCACGGTCCAATAAGACCTCCTGCGAATGGCACTGCAGGACTTTTTGTATGCGTGCACGCAGATGGCGCATAACTTCGGCGCTGTTGCTGTGACTGCAGGAGCCATTTTTGCCCTCTGGCCTGCGCGCCAGAGTCCGGCCGTTTTGCGGCAACTGGCATGGCTGGTGCTGATTGGTTGGGCTTTGCAGGCCATCAGTGGTGCCACATTAGGCGCCATCAGCTATGCCTTCCAGGGCCGTTTGCCGGACATCCACGGCATCGCCTCGGCCGCCCTGTTTCTGAAAATGGCATGCGCAGCCTCAGGTTTTTTTCTGGCCGCCATCTACCTCAGGTTCGCCGCAGGATGGTCGACGCAGGGTGTGAACGCCGCCTGGTCATGCTTGGCCGCACTGGCGGTGATTGCTCTGTCGGCTGCGGCATTTTTACGCTGGTTTTCCTGACGGAAAAAGCAAAAAGCCGTTGCGTCTGCTCCAGCAACGGCTTTTCGGCACGGATGCAGAACGGGCCCCAATCAGCCCACATCAGCCCGGTGTTCAGTCCGCGGTGGCCTCTTCCGGCTCGGACCTGGAACCCTTGCCTTCTTTTTTGGGCAGCGCAGTGATGTCCAACATCACCTCCTGCTTGTCGTCCAGATCCACCGTGAGGCGACCACCTTCGGTGAGGCGACCAAACAGCAGTTCGTCGGCCAGCGCCTTGCGGATCGTGTCCTGGATCAGGCGTTGCATCGGGCGGGCGCCCATGAGCGGATCGAAACCCTTCTTGGCCAGGTGCTTGCGCAGCTGGTCGGTGAAGGTGACTTCGACCTTTTTCTCGCCGAGCTGCTGTTCCAGCTGAAGCAGGAACTTGTCCACCACGCGCAGGATGATCTGCTCGTCCAGCGGCTTGAAGCTGACGATCGCATCCAGGCGGTTGCGGAACTCGGGCGTGAACAGGCGCTTGATGTCGCCCATCTCGTCGCCCGCCTGGCGCGGGTTGGTGAAGCCAATCGTCGCCTTGTTCATGGTCTCGGCGCCCGCGTTGGTGGTCATGACGATGATGACGTTGCGGAAGTCGGCCTTGCGCCCGTTGTTGTCGGTCAGCGTGCCGTGGTCCATGACTTGCAGCAGCACATTGAAGATGTCCGGGTGGGCCTTTTCGATCTCGTCGAGCAGCAGCACGCAATGCGGCTTCTTGGTCACGGCCTCGGTCAGCAGGCCGCCCTGGTCAAAGCCCACATAGCCCGGGGGCGCGCCAATCAGGCGGCTCACGGCGTGGCGCTCCATGTACTCGGACATGTCAAAGCGGATCAGCTCGATGCCCATGATGTAGGCCAGCTGCTTGGCCGCTTCGGTCTTGCCCACGCCGGTGGGGCCGGAGAACAGGAAGGCGCCAATCGGCTTGTCCTGCTTGCCCAGGCCCGAGCGCGCCATCTTGACGGCGGACGACAGCACCTCCAGCGCTTTGTCTTGGCCAAACACCACGGCCTTGAGGTCGCGCTCGATG
>CAXRGK010000008.1:0-5037 GCA_964230145.1 Burkholderiaceae bacterium
GTCGCCAGGGTACAGCCGCACCGCGTAGAACGGAGCGGTCTGCAGCGGCCCGATGTTCGGGTTCTTGCCCGTCCAGGCCGGGTCGCCCAGGTTCTGCTGGTAGGCCGTCTCGCCGCGGTGGAAGTCGGGGTCCACACCGGTCTCGGCGTTGCGGTTGTTTTGCTGCACGCTGGCCTGCAAGGCCTGCGGGTCCATGCCCAGCTTGCCGGCCAGCTCGGCCAGCGTGGCGCCTGCGGTCAGGTAACCGTCGGCCAGGAAGGGGCCCAGCCCTTTGCCACCCGGGCGCACCATGCCGATGCCGTACTTGCGCAGGGCCTCGGCATCGCATACCAGATAGGCCGGGATGCTGGGCGTGCTCTGGTGGGCTTGCTGCATGGCCAGACCGAACAGGTGGTAGGAGGTGCTTTCGTTGAGAAAGCGCTCGCCTTTGGCGTTGACGGTGATCATGCCGGGCTTGGCGCGGTCCATCACGAAGTGCGGGAACACCGCCGTGCTGCCGTCCGCTCGCGGGCGCAGTGACACCGGAGCCCAGAAGGCGTGCGACAAACCGCCCTGCCCGTACACCGCGCCCAGATGTCTGGCCAGATCGTGGGCCTGACCGGTGTGGCCCGGTGCGGCAGGCGACCATTCGCCCGGCACACCCGGCAGCATCTGCGCTCGCAGCCCGGGGTGGCGGTTGAAGCCACCGCTGGCCAGCACCAGGCCTTTGTTCACGCGGATGCTGCGGCGTTCGCCGCCGCTCTCGATGTCCACGCGCTCGACACCGTGGCTGCCGCGCACGATGTGCGCGACGGTGGTGTTCAGTGCGATCGTGACCTTCTCGTGCCTGGAGAGCGAATACAGCAGGCGCGCCACATGGGCATTGCCCATCACCAGACGCGTGCCGCGCGGCCAGCTCAGTCGGTCCATCGCATGGCGCAGCACGATCTTGACCGAGTGCCTGAACGAGGCCCAGGACCGGGTCATGGCCAGCAGGTGGTTGATGTCGGTGCGGTCCACCATCATGCCGCCAATCACGGTGAACTCGGGGATCGGCGGGCGCAGCAGCGCGAACAGCTCACGGCCCAGCAGACGCCCATCGAACGGCAGGGGCTCCAGCGCGCGGCCATTGAGTGTCGAGCCCCCCAGATCTGAGATGTAGTCGGGGTGCTTTGGATAGGGACGGTATTTCAGCTCCGAGCGTGACTCCACTTCATCGACCGCGGCGCGGCCATTGCGGAGAAAAGCCTCGCGCACGGCTTTGGACGTGCGATCGCCCACGGCGTTGTCCAGGTAGCGCCGGGTCTCGGCCAGGGTGTCACCCGGGTTGACTTTGGCCGCATGCTTCGAGCCGGGAATCCAGCTGGTGCCGGCCGACCAGGCGGTGGTGCCGCCAATGAGTTCGGTGCGTTCGACCAGCAGCACACTGGCACCCTCCATGGCGGCAAACAGCGCGGTGGCCAAGCCGGCGCCACCGGCACCGATCACCACCAGGTCATAGGCGCTGTGTTCGTCCAGCTTATCAATGCCGTTTTTGAGCACTTGCATGTCAGGCCTCCAGCAAAAACTGAACCATCAGGTCGCGGACACGGGCAAACATGTCGGCACCGGTCAGGGTGTTGCAGCCTTTGGCCCGGGCCGCGGCGATCATGGGTGGCACGGCAGGCGCGGTGATCACGCAACCCACGAACTGCTGCGCCGTGAATTTCGTCGAATCGATCGGGTGCGGGTCGCCCTCTTTCATGCCGATCGGGGTGGCGTTGATGCAGAGGTCAAAGCCCGTGGGGTCGCTGCTGCCAGCCGAGACCTTGCCCAGGCCCAGACTGGCCAGGCGCGCCACCAGCGCGTCGCGGCGCACCACGTCGGCGTCGTGCACGGCCAGCTCTTTCACGCCGGCGGTCATCAGCGAATAGGCGATGGCCGAACCCGCACCGCCCGCCCCCACCAGCAAGGCGCGCTGGCCGCGCGGTTCACAGCCTTTGGATTTCAGCGCTTCGACATAGCCCATGCCGTCGAACATGTCGCCGTGCCAGGTGCCGTCGGCGTTGCGGCGCAGGGTGTTGACGGCTTTCAGAAAACCGGCGCGGTCGGAGGTCGTGGCGCACAGCTCAAAGCAGGAGAACTTGTGCGGCACCGTCACGATGATGCCGTCCACGTTCTGCGCCAGCGACACGCCTTTTGTCCAGCCCGCCAGATCGTTTGGTGCCACATGGGCCGGGATGCAGACCGCATTGCGACCCGCGTCATGGAAGGCCTGCGTCACACCGGCCGGGGATTTGACCTGGGCAATCGGGTCACCCACGATGAAATGGACGCGGGTGGCGCCGCTCAAGGCTTGCGACATGTCTCTCTCGCAGTTCTGAAAGGGTTGGCCATGGCCATGGCTGGCTCTGGAATGGGCGGATCATATCCAAAAGTGGAATACTGTTCAACTATTGAATTTTTTTCCAATTCTCACTAAACTGCCTGCATTCACGCAGTTCCAACAAGACACAAAACATGTCCACCACCCGTCTGGCCTTGATCGGCGCCGGCATCATCGGCAAGACCCACATCGACCGCATCCAGCGGCATCCCGATCTGGAACTGGCGGGCATTGCCGACCCCACGCCTGCGGGTCAAGCCCTGGCCGACAGCCTGGGCGTGGCCTGGGCGGCCGAACCCGCCGCCCTGCTCGACCAGGTGCGCCCGCAAGGCGCCATCGTGGCCACGCCCAATGTGGCGCACGTGCCGGTGGCACTCGAATGCCTTTCACGCGGCATCCCGGCCCTGGTCGAAAAGCCCGTGGCCGACACGGTGACCGAAGCCCGCAAGCTGGCCGATGCCGTGGCACGCACCGGCACGCCCGTGCTGGTGGGCCACCACCGCCGCCACAACCCGATCAACCAGCGCGCCCGCGCGCTGATTGCCGATGGGCAGCTCGGCCGCATCGTCAGCGCCACCGCGCTGGCCACCTTCCTCAAGCCCGACCCGTATTTCGACGTGGCCTGGCGGCGCCAGGCCGGCGGCGGCCCGATCCTGATCAACCTGATCCACGACCTCGACATGCTGCGCTTTCTGCTGGGCGAGGTGACCGAGGTGCAGGCCATGGACAGTCATGCGGTGCGTGGCTTTGAAGTGGAAGACACCGCCGCCGCCGTGCTGCGCTTTGCCAGCGGCGCGCTGGCCACCGTGGTCGTGTCGGACGCCACCACCTCGCCCTGGTGCTGGGACATGTGCGCTGGCGAGCAAGGCCAGTACCCGCGCCAGGACGTGGCTTCGCACCAGATCATGGGCACGCACGGTTCGCTCTCGCTGCCTGACCTGGGGCTGTGGCAGTACCGTGGCCAGCGCGGCTGGCACGACGAACTCTCGCACGAAGAAACGCGCGTCCATGTGGCCGACCCCTACACCCGCCAGCTCGAACACTTCGCCGCCGTGATCGCCGGGCAGGCCCAGCCGCTGTGCAGCGCACTCGACGGCCTGCGTACCCTGGCCGCCACGCTGGCGGTGCACGACGCGGCGGCTTCGGGCCAAGCGGTACAACTGAAAGACTGACATGAACGGCGTCCTCGAACGAACCCTCGGCATCCTCGAACTGCTGTCGCAGCACGGTGAAGGCATGGAACTGGCTGCGATCGCGGACACCCTGGACATTCCGCGCAGCGCGGTGCACCGCCTGCTGGCCGATCTGGTGCGCCTGGGCTATGTGCGCCAGGCGCGCGGCCACGGCGACTACCTGCTCACCACCAAGCTGGTGTCGATGGGCCTGTCTTACCTCAGCAACACCGGCATCGTGGACATCGCCCAGCCGCTGCTCAACCGCCTGGCCGAAGTCTCGGGCGAACTGGTGCGACTGTCGGTGGTCGATGGCGACCGCCTGACCTGGGTGGCCCGCGCACAAGGCGCGCGCCAGGGCCTGCGCTACGACCCCGACATGGGCAGCGACGCACGCCTGTCGTGCTCCTCGTCCGGCTGGGCCTGGCTGTCCACCATGAGTGACGACGAAGCGCTGGCCCTGGTCGCCAAACAGGGCATCGGCCAGCCCGAGCAGTTCGGACCGGCCGCACCAGCCACGCTGCAGGAGGTGCTGACCGCCGTGCAGGCCACCCGCGAGCGCGGCTGGAGCATGACGACCGACACCTACACCGCCGGGCTCTCGGCCATGTCCGCACCGGTGCGCTTTGCCGGCCAGCCGGCCTTTGGCGTGCTCACCATCGCCGGCCCCACCGTGCGCTTCAATGCCGAACGCATGGCCACCCTCGGCCCCGAGTTGCTGTCCACCTCACAGCAGCTGGCCGCGCTCAGTGGCGCCTCGCCCTTCTTTCAGCTCACGGCCGAAACCGGCAAGAGCGCGTCCAACGACGGGCGCAAGCCCATCTACGCGGTCTGAGCATGGGCGCGCACCGCACACTGGACTGCGACCTGCTGGTCATCGGCTCGGGAGCCGGCGGCCTGTCGGCCGCTGTGACGGCCGCGCACCTGGGGCTGAACGTCATCGTGGCCGAGAAGGACGCGCACTACGGCGGCACCACCGCCTGGTCGGGCGGCTGGATGTGGATTCCCCGCAACCCGCTCGCGGTCGAGGCCGGCATCCATGAGGCCATCGACAAACCCCTGTCCTATCTGCGCCACGAACTTGGCGAGCAGTTCGACGAAGCCCGCGCCCGCAGCTTTCTGGACAACGGCCCGCGCATGGTGGATTTCTTCCGCCGCAAGACGGCGCTGCAGTTCATCGACGGCAACGCCATTCCCGACTTTCACGGTCACACGCCCGATGCGGCCACCGGTGGCCGCTCGGTCTGCGCCGCGCCCTTCGATGGCCGCCGCCTGGGCGAGCGCCTGCATGACCTCAAAGCCCCGCTGCACGAGACCACGCTGTGGGGCATGGGGATCGCCTCGGGCGCGGAGCTGAGGCACTTTCTGAACGCGATGCACAAGCCAGCGTCCTTCTGGTACGTCACGAAAAAAGTGTTGCGCCACTGGCGCGACCTGCTGGTACACCGGCACGGCACGCAGCTGGTCAACGGCAATGCGCTGGTGGCCGGTCTGGCTCGTTCGCTGCTGGACCAAGGCGGG
>CAXRGK010000009.1:0-7765 GCA_964230145.1 Burkholderiaceae bacterium
ACATAAATGGACCTATAATTCGCACACCCGTGCTTTTTTGGCACGACGAGTTGTCTCCTCCACCCTCCGACAAGGTGGATGTGCCCCGAACCGCAAGGCTCGGGGCATTTTTTTTGCCCCGGTATCATTGGCGACATGCCCGCCTCCCTCAAGCCTGCCGATTACCTCAAGAAGATCCTGAACGCCCGCGTCTACGACGTCGCCCAGGAAAGCCCTCTCGAACTGGCCCGCAACCTCAGCCGCCGATTGCACAACAAGGTGCTGCTCAAGCGCGAGGACCAGCAGCCGGTGTTCAGCTTCAAGCTGCGAGGCGCTTACAACAAGATGGCGCACCTGACCCCCGAGCAGCTGAAAAAGGGGGTGATCTGCGCCTCGGCTGGCAACCACGCCCAGGGCGTGGCGCTGGGGGCCAGCAAGCTGGGCACGCGGGCCGTGATCGTCATGCCCACCACCACGCCGCAGGTCAAGATCGAGGCCGTCAAGGCGCTGGGCGGCGAGGTGGTGCTGCACGGCGACAGCTATTCGGACGCCTACAACCATTCGCTGGCCCTGCAGAAAAAGCAGGGGCTCACTTTTGTGCACCCCTTTGACGACCCCGAGGTGATTGCCGGCCAGGGCACGATCGCCATGGAAATGCTGCGCCAGCACCAGGGGCCGCTGGATGCAGTTTTTGTGGCCATCGGCGGGGGCGGCCTGATTTCGGGTGTGGCCAACTACATCAAGGCAGTGCGGCCCGAGGTCAAGGTCATTGGCGTGCAGATGAACGACTCGGACGCCATGAGTCAGTCGGGGCAGGCCATAAAGCGCGTCACGCTGGACGATGTGGGCCTGTTCTCGGACGGCACCGCCGTCAAGCTGGTGGGCGAGGAAACCTTCCGCGTGGCGCGCGGTCTGGTGGACGACTGGATGACGGTGGACACCGACGCGGTGTGCGCGGCCATCAAGGACATTTTTGTGGACACGCGCTCGATCGTGGAGCCAGCCGGTGCCCTGGCCGTGGCCGCCATCAAGCAATATGTGGAACAGCACAAGACCAAGGGCCAGACCTACGCGGCCATTTTGTGCGGCGCCAACATGAACTTTGACCGCCTGCGCTTCGTGGCCGAGCGCGCCGAGGTGGGCGAAGAGCGCGAAGCCCTGTTCGCGGTGACGATTCCGGAAGAGCGTGGCAGCTTCAAACGCTTTCTGGAGATCATCGGCAACCTGCCGGGCGGCCCGCGCAACGTCACCGAGTTCAACTACCGCATGAGCGATGCGGCCAAGGCCCCTGTGGTTCTGGGCCTGACCACCCATGGCCAGGGCGAGAGCGGCAAGATCGCGGCCAACTTCAAGAAGCACGGATTCGAAGCGCTGGACCTCACGCACGACGACCTGGCGCAGGAACACATCCGCCACATGGTAGGCGGGCATTCACCGCTGTCGCAGGACGAACGCCTGCTGCGCTTCGTGTTTCCGGAGCGGCCGGGCGCACTGCTCAAGTTTTTGAGCCTGATGCGGCCGGGCTGGAACATCAGCCTCTTCCACTACCGCAACCAGGGCGCCGACTACGGCCGCATTCTGGTGGGCATTCAGGTGCCGGCCAAAGACGGCAAGGCTTTCGACAAGTTCCTCGACACGCTGGGGTATCCGCATGTCGAGGAAACGAACAATCCGGTTTACCGGTTGTTCCTGCGCGGTTGAGGCTGCGCAAGACCCTCGGATCAAGCCGAGGATGACCCCGGTGATTGGCCATTGCAGGATGGCGTTTGAGTGCCCTTCCCGACGGGTATTTGATTGTCATTCCAGACTTGATCGGGAATCCGTTCACGGCAACGCCAACTCCAGCATGGCGCCACCCGCCCCGGCCGACAGTCGCACACCCATCTGATCCACAGAGTGCAAGCGCCAACCCTCCGCCACGGTTTGCCCTTGCACAAAGGCCTGGGGCGGCTGGCCATCCACCCTCAGCAAGGCACTGCCCTGACCAGAATCGGCCGCGATGACACCCAGCAACTGGAAGCGCTGCTGGGCCTGTGGTGATGCAGTGGTCACGGCTGTGTGGCCTAGCACACGCAGCACATGCCCACTGTCTTGCGCGGCAGGTGCAACCGGCGCCACGCTGATGGACATGCCCTCGTCCCTGCCAGACTGGGGCAGGTGCAACCACCAGAGCACGACGGCACCCGCCGCCAACGCCCACAGCAATGCGGCTGCACTGGCTGGCAGCCAACGTACGGAAACATCAGGGACCCGCAGCGACAACATGCGGGCATTATGATCGACCACATGAACACTTTGCACCGCAACCGCAACCGCCGTGCGCGCGGTTTCACACTGATCGAACTCATGGTGGTGCTGGCCATCATCGGCGTGCTGGCGGCCCTGATCGTGCCCAACGTGATCGGCCGTGCGGACGATGCCCGCGTGACCGCTGCCCGCACCGATGTGGGCAATCTGATGCAGGCACTCAAGCTTTACAAGCTCGATAACCTGCGTTACCCCACGCCCGAGCAAGGCCTGCAGGCGCTGGTGGCACGACCAACCAGCGAGCCGGTGCCGCCCAACTGGAAGGCCTATCTGGACAAGCTGCCCAACGACCCCTGGGGGCGTCCTTATCAATACATGAACCCCGGCCTCAAGGGCGAGGTGGATGTGCTGTCCTTTGGTGCCGACGGCAAGTCCGGCGGCGAAGGTCACAATGCCGACATCGGCAGCTGGCAGTAAATCCCCCGTCCACGCCGCGCGTGGCTTCACCCTGATTGAACTCATGGTGGTGGTCGCCTTGATCGCGATCGCCACTGCCGGTGTGAGCCTGGCCTTGCGCGACAGCGCCGACAGCGCGCTCGAACGCGATGCCCAGCGGCTGGCCGCCGTGCTGGAAGCCAGCCGGGCTCAGGCCCGTGCCAGCGACGTCCGCGCGATCTGGCTGCCGCGTGAGGGCGGCTTTGTGGTGCAGGGGCTGCCCGCCCCGCAGCTGCTCCAGCCCTGGTTGTCAGACCAGACGCGGACGCAAATCACCGCCCCCGTCGTGCTGGGACCAGAGCCGCTGATCGCGCCTCAGCAGATCGCCCTGTTCGCTGCGCAACAGCCCCAGCGTCGCCTTTGGGTGGTCACCGATGGTCTGCGGCCTTTCGAGGTGCAGCGCACCCCACCCGGGAGCCGACCATGAGTGGACAGGCCAAGGCGCGCGGCTTCACGCTGATCGAGGTGCTGGTGGCCCTGAGCATCGTGGCCGTGGCCTTGCTGGCCGGCTTGCAGGCCACAGGTGCTTTGAGCAACAACGCCCAGCGGCAAACCCTGTCCATGCTCGGTCAAATCTGTGCCGAAAACGAGCTCATTCGGCTGCGATTGCAGCGCCAGTTGCCCAACGTCGGCAACTTCCAGAGCGAATGCGTGCAGGCTGGACAGTCGCTGCAGGTGCGCCTGCAGGTGCAAGCCACACCGAACCCGAACTTCCGCCATGTGGATGCCCGGGTTTTTGAGCAGGGCCAGCCCGTGCTGCAGCTGTCGACCGTGATGGGGCGCAACTGATGAAGCGCAGACACACCAGAGGCTTCACGCTGACCGAGGTGCTGGTGGCCATTGGCATCATGGCCCTGATGGCCTTGATGTCGTGGCGAGGTGTGGAGGCCATGCTGGGCGCACACACCGGTTTGCAGCAGCGCGCCGACCAGGTCCGCACCTTGCAGGCGGGCCTGGCCCAATGGCAGACCGACCTGAACCGCATTGCCAGCCTCAAAGGCCTCTCCGGCTGGGATTGGGACGGCAAAGTGCTGCGCCTGACCCGTGAAGACGTGCAAGCCGGCGACGGCGTGCGCGTGGTCGCCTGGACCTGGCGGCAGGATGCGGGTCGACCTGGGGGCGGCGACTGGCTGCGCTGGCAGTCCACGCCCTTACAAACCCGGGCCGCCTGGCAGGAGGCCTGGCAGAACGCCCGCACCTGGAGCCAGACCCCCACCGTTGAATTGCGTGCAGCCGAAGTCAGCATCCATCCCCTGTCCGGCTGGCAGTTGTTCGTGCATCGCGGCGGTGCCTGGACGAACCCTTTGTCCAGCGATGCCACGACAGGCAACGCGGCGGATACACGTCTGCCCGACGGTGTGCGGCTGGTGCTGACGTTGCCAGCCACCACACCGGTGGCCGGAGAGCTCACGCTGGACTGGGTGCGCCCCACCTTGTCGGGGGGCAACCCATGAAGCGTTCTCGTCCCCGCTGGCAAAGCGGCGCTGCCTTGCTGAGCGCCATGCTCACGGTGGCCCTGGTGGCCTCGCTTGCGGCGGCTGCGCTGTGGACACAGTGGCGCCAGGTGGAGATTGAAATCGCCGAGCGTGGGCGTGCACAGAACCAGTGGCTGATGGCGGGCGCGCTGGACTGGACCCGACTCATCCTGGCCGAAGACGCACGCTCGGCACAAAGCATCGACCACCTGGGCGAACCCTGGGCCCTGCCCGTGCAAGAGTCCAAGCTGTCGACCTTCCTGTCACAGGACCAGCAGTGGCGCGAAGGCGATCCGGACATTTACCTGTCGGGTCAGATCAGCGACGCGCAGTCTCGCCTGAACCTGGCGTCGCTGGTGGAAGACGGCAAACCGACTGCCGCCGCACTGGCGGCGTGGACGCGCCTGTTCGAACGGCTGGAGCTGCCCATGGCCGAGCTTGACGCATTGACCCGCCTGTGGCCGCAGGCGCTGGCCGCTGCGCAACCTGCCTCATCCAACAAAACACCTGCAGGCGATGCCTTGTCCAAGGCACCGCTGTTGCCCCAGCGTATCGAACAGCTCGTCTGGGTGGGCCTGAGCACAGACACCATCTCGCGGCTGCGGCCTTATGCCACGGTGCTGCCTGTGCCCACACCCGTCAACCTGAACACCGCTGCCGCGCCCGTGCTCGAAGCCGTGCTTCCGGGGCTCGATGGCGCCAGCGCCCGCCAGTTGGTGGCGCGCCGCAACCAGAAGCCATGGGCTTCCCTGCAGGAGGCCGCCGAAGCCATGGGCCCGGCCGGCCGCCTGCTCGATGACCGACAGCATGCGGTGCGCAGCCGCTTCTTTGAAATCCAGGGTCGCCTGCGTGCCGGCTCCCACATTCAGGACGAAGTGGCCCTGCTCGAGCGCGAAGGCACTCAGGTGCGCATGCTCTGGCGCGCACGCACACCCGCGCAGCAGGTCACCGCCGGCTCTGGCTCCCTACAATCCTTGAAATGAGAACCTTGCTGCTGCAACTGCCCACCAGCGCTCCGGGGCCTACGGCGGTCTACGGCCAAGCCTGGCTGGACACGGCTGCAACAGAAGATCGGCCGATGGGCACTCAGGCGCCACTGGCTTTGCTGCCACGCCCACAGCGCCGGGAAGAAGTGGTGGCCCTGCTGCCCGCTGCGGCGCTGTCGTGGCACCGCATCAGCCTGCCTGCTGGCCTGGGCCGCTCGGGGGTCCGGCTGCAAGCCGCCCTGGTCGGACTGCTGGAAGATCGCCTGTTGCAGGACCCGGCCCAACTGCATCTGGCCTTGCCCGCTCACTGGACAGCAGGTGAGCCCACCTGGGTGGCCGCCTGCGACAAAGCCTGGTTGCACGCCCACCTGCAGGCACTCGATGAGGCTGGCCTGTCCGTGCAGCGCATCGTGCCCGAGCTGGCGCCCGCCCCGCAGGGTCAGCGCTGGCACGCCTTGGGCGACGAAACCACGGGCTGGCTGTGGTGCTGCAGTGCCGAGCATGGCGTCACGGGTTGTCCGGTGACTGCAGTGGGCCAATGGCCCGAGGCCTGGCTGGACAAGCACGCCACCGTGCAAGCCGAACCGGCTCTGGCCACTTGGGTCCAGGCGCGCTTGCAGGCCCGTGCCGAACTGGTCGACCCGGCCAGCCATTGGCGCCCGGCACTCGCCGGTGATTGGAACCTGGCCCAGTTCGAACTGCAGTCCAGATTGCGTGCACCTGGCTGGCACCGACTGCGCCGCACCGCCGACGTGCTGCTGCTGCATCCCCAGTGGCGCCCGGCCCGCTGGGGCCTGCTGGCCTTGCTGGCCGCGCAACTGGCTGGCTTCAACGCCTGGGCCTGGATGACGCGCCAACAGTGGCAGGCGCAAGAGGCCCAATGGGCCACCTTGCTGCAGCAAAGCTTTCCCAAAGTCACCGTGGTGGTCGATGCCCCGTTGCAGATGGCCCGCGAAGTCGCCCGCCTGCGGCAGGATGCGGGCGAGCTCGGCCCCCAGGACTTTGAAGCCATGCTGCAGGCCCTGGGCGCAGCCCTGCCACCCGATGTGGCCAGCCCCACAGGCCTGTCGTATGAGAACGGCACGCTGCAATGGCCCGAAGTGGTCATGAACGACGCGCAGCGAACCGCCTTCGAACAGGCCCTGCACAGCCAAGGCTATCGGCTGCAGCAACAGGACAAGACCTGGCGCCTGCAGGTGCGGGAGCAAGTGCAGGAGGCTGCGCGATGAAAAACACCGCTCATCCTGACGCCCGGATCAAGGCCCTGCGTGCCGCCTGGCAGCAGCGGCCTGCCCGCGAACGCCGCACGCTGCTCGCTGGCGGCGCCTTTCTCGCACTGCTCGTCCTCTGGCAAGGCGCCATCGCACCGGCTTGGTCGGTGTGGCGCGAAGCCCCTGCACGACAAGCCCGGATCGATGCCCAGACGCGACAGATGCTGCAACTGCAAGCCCAGGTGCAAAGTCTGCAAGTCACCACGCGCATTGGCCGTCGCGAAGCCTTGACCCAGCTGCAGAACGCGGCGGACACATGGCTGGGCCCGGGGGCACAGCTGCAGCCTCAAGGCGAACAAGTGCTGGTGACCCTCAAGGCGGCCCCTGCGAGCGGGCTGGCGCGATGGCTGGCGGTGGCACGCAACCAGGCCCAATCACAAGCGCTGCAGGCGCAGCTGCAACGCTCCGATCCGTCAACCGCGGACCGTTCCGAGGCCCTTTGGCAAGGCACCCTGCTGATGCGCCTGCCCTGACCCGCCATGACGCTGCCACGACATCCCCCTGCCGTGCCTGCCCCACCGTGGCGTGTGGCGCTGGTGGGCGCATGCGTGGGTGCCCTGCTGGCCGTGCTGTGGGGCGCCCCGGCACAGTGGCTGGCATCGGGCGTGCGCTGGGCCAGCCAGGACCGGGTGCAGCTGCGCGACACGCGCGGCACGGTCTGGTCGGGATCGGCCACGCTGACGCTGACCGGCGGCCCTGGTAGCCAAGATGCGCGCAGCCTGCCCAGCCGCCTGCAATGGCACCTGACATGGGCCTGGCCTGGCCTGTCGCTGACGCTGTCGAGCGCCTGCTGCACCCCCACCCCTTTGCGGTGGCGTGTGAACGCCGGCTGGCAACGCGTCGAACTGGCCCTGCAGGACCAGCAATCCGTCTGGCCCATGGCTTTGCTGACCGGGTTGGGCGCTCCGTGGAACACCTTGCAGGCCGAAGGCCGGCTGCAGTGGCAAAGCAGCGGCTTGCGTCTGGACTGGAACGCGGGCCAATGGCGCTGGCACGGCCAGAGTGAACTGCAGGTGCAGGACCTGGCCTCGCGCCTGTCCACCCTGCGCCCCATGGGCAGCTACCGCCTGGCGCTGCAGGGCACCGAGCCCGGCACCCCGACGCCGTCCCTGACCCTGGCCACGCTGCAAGGCCCCCTGCGCCTGAGCGGCCAGGGCCAATGGCTCGGACAGCGGCTGCGTTTCACAGGCGAAGCCATGGCCGAGCCGGGCCACGAAGACGTCCTCTCCAATTTGCTCAACATCATCGGCCGCCGCGACGGTGCGCGCAGCCTGCTTTCCCTGGGATGACCATGAAACGAATCCACATCCTG
>CAXRGK010000010.1:0-7094 GCA_964230145.1 Burkholderiaceae bacterium
GGCTGGCCGGTGGCAGGTCGCAGTACCAGTCGTAAAAGCTCATGCACACACCGCCCAGCAGGCTCAGGTAGCGGCTGCCTGCGGCATAGCTGACCATGGACATGGCCGGGATGGGCGAGAAGCCAATGATGCGGTCGGCGCCGTGTTTCTTGATGGTGTAGACGTTGGCCGCTGCGATCAGGGTGTTCACCTCGTCCCATGTGCTGCGCACCATGCCGCCCATGCCGCGCACCTGCTGGTAGTCGCGGCGGGCCGCTTCGTCTTCAACGATCAGCGCCCAGGCGTCCACCGGGCTCTTGGCGACCTTGAGGGCGGCGCGCCAGCGCTCGAGCAGGCGGCCGCGCACCATCGGGTACTTGACGCGGTTGGCGCTGTACAGGTACCAGCTGTAGCTGGCGCCGCGGGCGCAGCCGCGCGGCTCGTGGTTGGGCATGTCCCAGCGGGTGCGGGGGTAGTCGGTCTGCTGGGTTTCCCAGGTGACGATGCCGCCCTTGACGTAAATCTTCCACGAGCAGGAGCCCGTGCAGTTCACGCCATGGGTAGAGCGCACGATCTTGTCGTGTGCCCAGCGGTTGCGGTAGGCGTCTTCCCAGGTGCGGTCTTCGTTGGTGACCTGGCCATGGCCGCCGGCAAACGGCTCCTTGGGCAGGTTGAAATGGGTCAGGCGGTCAAGAAAGTGACTCATGGATGGACTCCGTGTGAGTTTGGGAAATGCAGGGGGATTCAGGGGTTGCGGATGCTGCTGCCGGGGCGCAGGTAGAAGGCCCAGTTGAGCACCAGACACAGGGCGTAGAACACGGCAAAGCCGTACATGGCCAGCTGCGGCGTGCCGGCCTTGATCTGCTCGCCGATCACCACCGGGGCGATGAAGGCGCCATAGGCGGCCACGGCCGAAGTCCAGCCCAGCACCGGGCCGGCCTGCTGGCGGTCAAAGATCACGCCAATCGTGCGGAAGGTCGAGCCGTTGCCGATGCCGCTGGCCGTGAACAGCACGATGAACAGGCCCAGGAAGGCCGGGAAGTACTGCTCGGGCGTGGCCGAGGTGTAGGCCTGCAGCATCACGTAACCCACGGCCACCGAAGCAGCCACCATCACGGCCGAGATGATCTGGGTGACGATGGAGCCACCGAACTTGTCCGAAATCCAGCCGCCCACCGGGCGCACGGCGGCGCCAATGAACGGGCCCATCCAGGCGTAGGTCAGGGCCGAAGGCGCGTTCGGGTTCTTGAGGGTGTGTTGCATCACGCCTGCGGCATCGGGGATGTGCTGGAAACCGAAGATCACGGTGATGGCCAGCGGCAGCACCATCGAAAAACCGATGAAAGAGCCGAAGGTCACGATGTAGAGCGCTGTGAGCGACCAGGTGTGCGGGTTGCGGAAGATGGCGAACTGTTTGGCGATGTTGTCCTTCATCGTGCCAAAGGCCGCGAGCTTCATGGTCAGCAGCGCCAGCGCGATGTCCAGCGGCACGGCCACCCACATGTTGAGCACGCCGCGGCCCGTGGGCGCCGGCAGGTACAGGTACAGCATGAAGATGGCCGGCACAAAAGCCAGGGTGTAGAGGTAGGTCACCTTGGCAAAGGCCAGGATGGGGTGACCGGCGTCGGGCGACACGGTCTTGAGGTTGTTCATGCCGAACCAGCAGAACGCGCCCAGCGGCACCAGCGACAGCACCCAGGCCAGGCCGGCGTTCTGGATCCAGGTGGGCGTGCCGGCCGGGATCTTGCCGAAGATCCAGCCGCTGTCTTTCACCAGCGTCATGGGCTCGCCACCGAGGGCGCCAAACAGGCCCACCGTCATCACCAGCGGGATCACGATCTGCATGGTGGTCACGCCGAAGTTGCCCAGTCCGGCGTTCAGGCCCAGCGCCGTGCCCTGCAGGCGCTTGGGAAAGAAGGTGCTGATGTTGGACATCGAGCTGGCAAAGTTGCCGCCGCCCACCCCCGACCACAGAGCCATGAGCTGGAAGGTCCACAGCGGCCACTCGGGGTGCTGCAGCACGATGCCGGTGCCAATGGCCGGCGCCAGCAGCATCGAGGTCGTCAGAAAGATGGTGTTGCGGCCCCCGGACAGCCGCACCAGAAAGGAGGCCGGGATGCGCATGGTGGCGCCCGAGATGCCCGCGATGGCCGTCAGCGTGAACAGCTCGGCGGGCTTGAAGGGAAAGCCCAGGTTGAGCATCTGCACGGTGATGATGCCCCACATGCCCCAGACCGCGAAGCCGCACAGCAGTGCCGGCACCGAGATCCAGAGGTTGCGGTAGGCGATGCGCTTGCCTGTCGTTTCCCAGAAACGCTCGTCTTCGGGGTTCCAGTCGGCGATGTCTGCGCGTGAAGTGGAAGTGTTCATGGTGGTTCTTTCTTGTCAGCCCTGCAGGGAGAAGGACTTGGCCTCGGGGCCCATCACGGGCGCGCGGCGCACTTCGGTCCAGTACATCCAGATGAGCGACACCCAGACCACGCCGTACATCAGCATGAAAGCGCTGGAGCGGATACCGGTGAAGTCCAGCAGGGCGCCGAACAGGATGGGCAACACGAAACCGCCCAGGCCGCCAGCCAGGCCCACGATGCCGCTGATGGCTCCGATGTTTTTCGGGTAGTCGTCGGCGATGTACTTGAAGACGCTGGCCTTGCCAAATGCCCAGGCGATGCCCAGGATGAACATCAGGCCGGTGAAGGCATAGACATTCAGGCCGATGTGGAAGGTCTGCGGACCGTTGATGGTGTTGATGGTGAAGTCGGTCTGCGGGTAGGACAGCAGGAACAGGCAGATCCAGCTCACCCACAACACCCACCAGGTGACCTTGTGGGCACCGTGCCGGTCGCTCAGCCAGCCCCCCACGGCGCGCAGCACACCGCCGGGCAGCGAAAAGCAGGCAGCGAGCAAAGCGGCCACGCGGATGTCCAGGCCGTATTCACCGATGTAGTACTGCACCATCCACAAAGCCAGCGCCACATAGCCGCCGAACACGATGCTGTAGTACTGGCAGTACTTGAGCACCTTGGGGTCCTTGAGCGCCTTGAGCTGGTCGGTGAACTTGACGTTGCTGGGCACCCGATGGGACGGATCGCTGTGACTGAACAGCCAGAACAGGACCACCGTGCCGGCCATGATCGCCGCGTAGACCTGCGGCACCGCCGCCCAGCCAAAGGCCACCAGGATCACCGGCGCCACGAACTTGTTGACGGCCGAGCCCGAATTGCCCGCGCCGTAGATGCCCATGGCCATGCCCTGCTGGCTCTTGGGAAACCAGCGCGCCACATAAGGCGTGCCGACACTGAACGAACCCCCGGCCAGTCCGACGAACAGGCCAATCGTCAGGAAGTGCCAGAACTCGGTGGCATAGGCCATGAGCCAGATGGCGGGCACGGTGACCGCCATCAGCAGCGCCATGACAATGCGGCCGCCGTAGCGGTCGGTCCAGATGCCCAGCGGCACACGGATCAGCGAGCCGGTCAGCACCGGCGTGGCCGTCAGCAGGCCGAACTGGGTGGCGTTGAGGTCCAGCATTTTTTTGATCGGGATGCCGATCACGCCGAACATCATCCAGACCATGAAACAGACGGTGAAGGACCAGGTGCTGACGATAAGCACCGACCACGCCTGGCGTTTGTGTTGAAGTTCTGTAGCCATGTTGTGCGCTCCATTGACCATGGCCGCAATGGTGCTTTTTCAGGGCTTTCCCGAACATCCTTCAGACAGGGTAGTGGCGGGCGGCAAAAGAACGATGCCCGTCAACAAGGCCGGTCGGCATCGTCCGAAAGAACTACTCCCTGGTGTACCACCCCATCTGGACTTACCATGGCTGCATGAGTGCCTCGATGTCCTTTCCCGGCTTTTCCAGCCCGGCCGCCGGCCCCGAAGCGCCGCTGGACATGCTGGCGGCCTGCCACACCCGGGTGGAAAAACAATGCCTGACGCTTTTGCGCCTGCAGCCCTACTTGGTCGAGCACGGCAGCGATGCGGCCGCACGCGAAGCGGCGGGCGCCGTGATGCGCTACTTCGACACGGCTGCAAAACACCACCATGAAGATGAAGAGCAGGACCTCTTCCCTGCCCTGCTGGAGGCCATGGCCGGCAGCGATGCCGTGTGCATCCGTGAACTCACCCGCGATCTCGTGGCCGAACACCGTCGGCTGGAAGGCCGATGGACCGCACTGCGGGAAAAGCTCGAAGCGATTGCCGATGGCGAAGCCATGACCTTGTCAGCCAATGAGGTGGCGGATTTCGTGAATGCTTATCGCGCCCACATCCTCAAGGAGGACACCGAACTGCTGCCCATGGCTGCTCGGCTGTTGGGCGAAGAGTCCCTCAAAGACATCGGCCAGGCCATGCGCGCACGGCGCGGCTTCTGAAAGGCGTTCGCGCGCGGGGGCGCGCTCCTGCAACAGTCGCCCTCCCCCCCCGTAGGAGGCCGCCCCTGCGGCCGAACGCCTTCGCTCGACCTTCGCTCAGATCACGCCGCGCCCAGTGGCATATACCGCGGCATGCACGCGGTTGGTCAACCCGAGCTTGCGCAGAATGTGCTGCACATGAATCTTGACCGTGGTCTCGGCGATGTCGAGCGCGCGGGCAATGTGCTTGTTGCTGTCGCCCTTGGCAATCAGGGCCAGGATTTCACGTTCGCGCGGCGAGAGCTGGTGGATCGGATCGTCTGCGCTGACCGACACAGCAACGGCTGCACGGGGCGCGGGCTCCTCAAGAGGCGCCGCAACTGTCCCCTCCGCCGCAGGGGCCTGCCTTAACAGGCCCACCAGCTTGCCCATCATTTCCGGGCTGACCACCGAATCACCTTCCCAGACCTTGCAGATGGAATCGCACAGGTCTTCGGTGTGGATGGTCTTGAGCAGGTAGCCATCTGCCCCTGCCCGCAGACCGGCTGCCATGTCCTGAACGTTTTCGCTGACGGTGAGCATGACGATGCGCACGCCAGGCACCGCCTGCCGAAGGTCGGCAATCGCATCCACGCCCTGGACGCCCGGCAGATGGTTGTCCAGCAGGATCAGGTCGGGTTTCAGGCGCGCGGCCACATGCAGCGCCTGGCTGGCATCACCGGCCTCACCCACCACCTGAAGGCGCGCATCCTGCCCGAGCAGGGCGATCAGCCCCCGGCGAAACAGGTTGTGGTCATCGACCACAAGCAATCGGATCGGTGTGTTCGGTGTGCTCATGTGTTCAGTTCAATACGGACTTCGGTGCCTTGCCCGGCCTGGGAGTTCACCTCAATGCTGGCTCCGATGCGTTGGGCGCGCTCACGCATGATCTGCAGGCCCACGTGGGTTTCGTCCAGTGCCCGGGCTGCAGGATCAAAACCCAGTCCATTGTCACGCACCAGGAACACCCACTTGGGTTCGCGGTGAACCTCCACTTGCACCAGCGAGGCCTGTGCATGCTTGCGCACATTGGATAACGCCTCCTGCACCACATGCAAGACCTGCAACTGAACGTCCGATGGCAGGGCCACACCATGGCCATGCAATTCCAGCCGGGCCTGCAGGCCGCTCTGGTGCTCGAACTTGCGCAGCGTGGTACGCAGCGCCTGCTCGATGTCATCGCTGTCGGTGCGCGTGCGGAAGTGCACCAGCAACTCCCGCACATCGTTGGTGCTCTCGCGCACACCCATGTCGATTTCATCGAGCGTGCTGCGGATCTGCGACTCGTCTTTCTTGTCCATGGCGCTGCGCAGCAGGCTGACCTGGATCTTGAGGAAAGACAGGGACTGCGCGATCGAGTCGTGCAGTTCCCGCGCCAGCAGGGTGCGCTCTTCACTCACGGCCGCCTCGCGCACCAGCGCCTCGGTGCGCAGGTTTTCGATGGCATTGGCCAGATGCCCGGTGAGGGCGTCATACAGATCACGGTCTTCGGTGGTCAGGGTGGCTTCCTGCCGGTAAAACAAATCCACCTCACCCAGGACACGCTGCTGTAACCGGATGGGCACACTTACCAGCGAGTCATACCCCGCCCGGACACAGTTGCCCAGCCGGTGGTCCTCCTCCGAGAGGATGGGGATCACCCGTGTGCGGGCCGTCGACTGCGGCTGGCCGCAAGCGCACAGCCCCGACTCCAGGCAGCGCTCTTCCTTGACGAGTTCTTCCGGCAGACAGTCGCTGGCCAGCATGAGGTAGCGCTGGCTGGCTTCGTCGGACCAGCGCACAGCCACCGCATCGGCCCCGCTGATGCGGCGGATCTTCTGCGCGAAGCCCTGCGCCAGTTCATCCAGCGTATGCGCACTCACCAGGAAATTGCTCACCTCGTAGAGGGCCGCCAGACGGGCGCGCTTGGATTCCAGGTCGCGCGTCTTCTCGGCCACCTTGCGCTCCAGCCCCTCGTACAAGCCCTGCAGGGTGGAGGCCATGTGGTTGAACCCAGCCGCCAACTCGCCAAACTCATCTGCCGACTCGGCCGTGACACGCACCGTGAAATCCCCGGCTTCGATCTGCTGCAGACCCAAGCGCATGCGCTGCAGCGGCTGGATCACGGACAGGTAGCCCACGTAGAGCATGAGCACGGCCGCCACCACGGCCAGCGCCATCATGATCAGCTGGAACAGGTTGAGCACGGCTGTCAGTCTCGCCATGGTGCCCTCGATCGCCCGGACCAGGCCATCGACCCGCGACACAAAAGTGTCCACACGCAAGATCAACTCGGTGTTCCCCACCTGCGCCCCCGGCTGCCACGCCGGTCGCAACTCCATCCAGGAAGCATCCAGTTCGGAAAACCGCGCCCGCGTCAATTCCTCCCACGGCACAAACAAAGGCCGTTCGGGATCGCCCTGCCTGAGCAGCCGCATGGTGTGGTCGAATTCAGCGACCATGCCAACCACATCGGCAGGCGCCCGACCGCTTTCACGCGCACTGACCAAGCGCCAGGCCTGCATGCGCAGTCGACCGGCCTCGTTGACTGCCGCAGCGCCGCCATCGAGCTGCCGGGTGATCCACATCGTCAGTCCAATCGAGAGCAAAGCCAGGATCAGCAGGCCCAGCCCGATGCTGAAGAACTTGGTGGACAAACGCTGGTAAATTTTCATCGCAGGCGATCGTAACGGCTGCGCTGCCTGTCCGAGAAAAGCCGGCATAGTTCTGACGAACGATGCC
>CAXRGK010000011.1:0-2799 GCA_964230145.1 Burkholderiaceae bacterium
CGCGACACATTGCCCTCGGTGCGCGAGAGGGCCTGCTCGATCAGGCCCCGCTCGATGTTCACCAGGTGCTGCTTGAGTGAAATGCCTTCCGGAGGCAAGGGCTGAATGCCCTGCGCCAGGAAAATCGCCTCTTCCACCGCATTGATTTCATCGTTCGATGCCGATGCGGCCGGCTTGGGAACGGGCACGGCAAGCTGCGCCTCAGGCGAGTGAACGGCAGAGGCGATCTCCATGGCATGCAGCACCGGATCAAAGGCAGGGCGATCGCCGGCCGGTGCCGCAGGGTCCGCCTGCAAGGCGGCCATGACCACCGCCGGTTCAGCCCGGGCGGGTTGCTGGATCTGCCAGGGCGCCACTTGCTCACGGCCCAGTCTTTGTGTCTGCAAGGCGACCAATCCACTGGGCAGCATGCACGAGGGCACCAGCTGGCACGTCAGCGTCTGGCCCGGAAACAAAGTGGAGAAACGGTCCACCAGGTTCGAGAGTTCACGCACGTTGCCGGGCCAGCCATAGCCCGCCAGCATGTCCAGCATGTCGGGCGCAAAGCCAATGGGCTTGTTGCCCGGCATCGCGTGCTTGCGGGCATAAAAACCCAGCAGCTCGGGCAGATCACCAGGCCGTTCGCGCAGTGGCGTGGTCCGGATGGGCAGGACGTTGATGCGGTAATACAAGTCCTCCCGGAACCGCCCGGCCTGAACTTCTTCTTCCAGATTCCGGTGGGTGGCTGCGACCACACGCACATCCACGGGCACCTCTCGCGAAGCGCCGACCGGCAAAATGCAGCGTTCCTGCAGCACCCGCAGCAACTTGACCTGCATGTCCATGGGCAAGTCGCCGATCTCGTCAAGGAACAGGGTGCCCCCGTGCGCCAGCTCGAAACGGCCCACGCGGTCGGCCACCGCCCCCGTGAAGGTGCCTTTGCGGTGACCGAACAGTTCGCTCTCGATCAGCTCTCTGGGAATCGCGCCGCAGTTGATCGGCACAAACCGGCCTTCGGCCCGCGGCCCCTGCAGGTGCAGCGCCTGGGCCACCAGTTCCTTGCCTGTGCCGCTCTCGCCCGTGACCAGCGCCGTCGAGGAGGAGGCGGCAATGGTCTTGATCAATTGCCGCAACGCCTGCGTGCAAGCGCTTTGGCCGATGATGGGGTTGGAGGCTGGCGAAGTCATGAAAAAGACAACTCCCGACAGGCCAGCCAGTCCGTGACCTGCCAGAGGAATTATTTTTGGTGTTTGGTTTGTTTTTGCAATTTTTTACAGTTTTATACCGGGTCAATTCTCAAAAAGCAACCCACCAGCCGCGCCACACGCCGATTCACAGCGAATCCGCGACCGAGTGTGGTCTGGGATCGACACTCAAGTGATCCGGATTCGTGCCGATTCCCTTCTCGAGCCATCTTGCCCCGGCGTTGTCCGAACGCCGCGGTCACCAGGAGTAACCGTCATGTCCTTGCGCCACCTTGTCCTGCCAGCGATCGCCCTGTCTGCCGCCCTGGCAGGCTGCCAGTCCATTCCCCTGGGCACATCCTCCGATGCGTCCATGATCCAGCCGCTGGTGGAAAAACGGGAAACCCTGGTGGCCACAGGCTACGCTGTCATCAGCGTGCAGAACCACAAGAACCCTGCCCAGCAGCGGCTGCTGGCCATCCGCGCCTCCAAACTCGACGCCTACCGCGCCCTGACCGAACAGGTCTATGGCCAGCAACTCGATGCCAGCACCACCGTGGCCGACATGACCGTGATGAGCGACACCTTCCGCGCCAAGGTGGAAGGCGTGATCTATGGCGCAGTGCTGGTGAGCATCACCCCCGTGGGGGATGACACCTACGAAACCACGCTGTCGCTGGACCAGCAGGTGGTGCGTGATTTGCGCGCACTCTACCTCCACCAGCTCGCCGCCCGTCGCCGCTGAGGTGGCCATGTCCATCGCTCTGCGTCTGCTGACCCGCACGGCTGCTCTTGCCAGCCTGTGCTGCGCCACGGCCGTCTGGTCGCAGGCCCCCACGCCGGGCGCCGTCCACGAGCAACAGCTGCAGGCCATCCGGCAGGCGCTGCTTGAGGCCACGCTGGACAAGCCAACGCAGATCATCTCGTCGGCGTGGGTCGACGACCGGGGCGCTTTGCACGAGAGCCATGAATTCCATTCACAGGCCGAGGTTCGGGGTGTGCGCGTGCTGTCCTATCTGAACGATGGCGAAGAACCCAAAGCCCGCGTGTCCGCCGAAGTGCTGCCCTGGAACTGGCGCCAACACCCCACGGCCCAGGCCGGGTGCGCCGCCCCACCCCGCCCCTGGCGATTGCCCATGGCCATCGTCGCCCAGCTCGACAGCGGTTTTTCGGGTCAGCAGAAAGCCTCGGCACAGTCGCTGCTGTCGTCTGCGCAAACCGAATGGCGCAGCCTGCTGCTGCAGGCAGAGCGGTGGACGCCCGCGCAGTGGCATGCCCCTGCCCCCAACACCTACCTGCACGCACTGCAAAGTCCGCCCGATGCAGATGCAGGCGGTTGGATGACCCTCATCACCTTGCGTCCTACGCCGGGCCTGCAGCACCCTTGGTATGACCCAATCACGCCTTGGCCCACTGCCGCAGCCTGGCGCTGGACCCTCGAGTTGCAAGTGGGGCAACGGGCTTCGGCGCGCGGTGAATTCAAGCCCGCCAGCCGGCACGCATTCGAGTTGACACTGGACCCCCTGGCGATGGCGCAGCCCCCCAGTCTGGGCCAGCAGTCGCTGCGCAAACCCGTGCTGCAAGGCCTGATGCAGGCGGGGCCGCCCTTGCAGGGGCCGACACGCTGCGAGCCCGT
>CAXRGK010000012.1:0-2399 GCA_964230145.1 Burkholderiaceae bacterium
GGTCGCCATGGCCTACAAATACGGCGTTGGCCAGCCCTACCAGTACCCGCGCAACGACCTGTCGTATGCCGGCAACTTCCTGCGCATGATGTTCGGCACCCCCTGCGAGGACTACAAGGTCAGCCCGGTGCTCGAGCGCGCCATGGACCGCATCTTCATCCTGCACGCCGACCACGAGCAAAACGCCTCCACCTCCACCGTGCGCCTGTGCGGTTCCTCGGGCACCAACCCGTTTGCCGCCATTGCCGCTGGCGTGGCCTGCCTGTGGGGCCCCTCGCACGGTGGCGCCAACGAAGCCTGCCTGAACATGCTCGAAGACATCCAGAAGATGGGTGGCGTGGCCAAGGTCGGCGAGTTCATGAACCAGGTCAAGGACAAGAACTCCGGCGTCAAGCTGATGGGCTTCGGTCACCGCGTCTACAAGAACTACGACCCCCGCGCCAAGCTCATGCAGGAAACCTGCAACGAAGTGCTGCAGGAACTTGGCCTCGAAAACGACCCGCTGTTCAAGCTGGCCAAGGAACTGGAAAAGATCGCCCTGGAAGACGACTACTTCGTGCAGCGCAAGCTCTACCCGAACGTGGACTTCTACTCCGGCATCGTGCAGCGCGCCATCGGTATCCCGGTCAGTCTGTTCACCGGCATCTTCGCCCTGGCCCGCACCGTGGGCTGGATTGCCCAGCTCAACGAAATGCTGGCCGACCCCGAGTACAAGATCGGCCGCCCGCGCCAGCTTTTCACCGGCTCGCCCCGTCGCGACGTCAAGTAAGCGATCTTTCGCCCTTGCAAACCCGCCATCCGGCGGGTTTTTGCTTTCATGGCTCGAATTCCCGGCAACGCAGGTCAGACGGCTGCCCAGGGCATGGCCGCCGATTTCTGCGTACCCCGCAGCATGAGGCGGACATGCCCTGGGCGGCCGCCTGACCGGACTCCACCCTGCGCATAAAATGACAGGCTTGCATTGAAGGACAAGCCCCCCATGGCCCGCACGCTCTACGACAAGATCTGGGACGAACACGTCGTCCACACCGAAGAAGACGGCACCGCCGTGCTCTACATCGACCGTCACCTGGTCCACGAAGTCACCAGCCCCCAGGCTTTTGAAGGCATTCGCCAGGCCGGCCGCAAGGTCTGGCGCGTCAGCTCGATTGTCGCCACGGCCGATCACAACACCCCCACCACCGGCTGGGAGCGCGGCTACGACGGCATTGACGATCCGATCAGCAAGGAACAGGTCACCACGCTGGATGCCAACATCGCCGAATTCGGCTCGGCGGCCTTCTTCCCCTTCCTGTCCAAGCGCCAGGGCATCGTGCACGTCATCGGCCCCGAAAACGGCGCCACCCTGCCCGGCATGACCGTGGTCTGCGGCGACTCGCACACCTCCACCCACGGGGCGTTTGGCGCGCTGGCCCACGGCATCGGCACCTCCGAGGTCGAGCACGTCATGGCCACCCAGACCCTGCTGGCCAAGAAGGCCAAAAACATGCTGATCAAGGTCGAGGGACAGGTCGCCAAGGGCGTGACCGCCAAGGACATCGTGCTGGCCATCATCGGCAAGATCGGCACCGCCGGCGGCACCGGCTACACCATCGAATTCGCCGGCAGCGCCATCCGCGCCCTGTCCATGGAAGGCCGCATGACGGTTTGCAACATGGCCATCGAAGGCGGTGCACGCGCCGGTCTGGTGGCAGTGGACGAGAAGACCATCGAATACGTGAAAGGCCGTCTGCTCTCGCCCACTGGCGTGGAATGGGACCAGGCCGTGACCTACTGGAAAACACTGCACTCCGACGCCGATGCGAAATTCGACGCCGTGGTGGAACTGGACGCCACGCAGATCGTGCCGCAGGTCACCTGGGGCACCTCGCCCGAAATGGTGCTGGGCATTGACGGTAACGTGCCCGACCCCGACAAGGAAAAGGACGATGTCAAGCGCGGCGCCATCGAACGCGCCCTGACCTACATGGCCCTGCAGCCTGGCAAAGCGATGAGCGACATCACCATCGACAAGGTGTTCATCGGCTCGTGCACCAACAGCCGCATCGAAGACATGCGCGAAGCCGCTGCCGTGGTCAAGAAGCTGGGCCAGAAAGTGGCCAGGAACGTCAAGCAGGCCATGGTCGTGCCAGGCTCCGGCCTGGTCAAGGAACAGGCCGAGCGCGAAGGCCTGCATGAAATCTTCAAGGCCGCCGGCTTTGAGTGGCGCGAGCCCGGCTGCTCCATGTGCCTGGCCATGAACGCCGATCGGCTGGAGCCCGGCGAGCGCTGCGCATCCACCAGCAACCGCAACTTCGAAGGCCGTCAGGGCGCCGGTGGTCGTACCCATCTGGTCAGCCCGGCGATGGCGGCGGCTGCGGCCGTCACCGGCCACTTCATCGATGTGCGCGAACTGATCC
>CAXRGK010000013.1:0-2697 GCA_964230145.1 Burkholderiaceae bacterium
GCAGCAAGGGCGCTTTCGCTGGTACAGCATGCAGGCCCTGGCCGATTTTCTGGACCGCCGTCTGGCCGTGCAGTGGCAGATCCAGGCGCCCGCAGACGGTGACATGGCACGCCTGCATGCCCACAGCCCCCAGAGCCTGCAAGGCATGACCTGGGTGTTCCCCAAAGGCAAGGCACAAGGTCTGCACCTCAGTCTGGGGCAGGCCGAGATCGTCGAAGACCCTCACCAGTGGCGCGTGATCGCCGGCGATGTGCACCAGATCACGCTGCACTGGCAGCCACGCCAGGAGTAAACACCCTGCCCACCCCCTCCAGCCCCTGCAACCCCCACGGCACGGTCGATCAGGCCCTGCGCATCGTGGCCGAGCACCTGAGCCATGCCCAGCGCTCGCACGAGTTGGCGCTGCGTCTGCAGGCCCAGGGCCAGACCGAAGCGGCGCGCCAGCAAAGCCGCATGACCCGCGTCTTCCTGAACAATGCGCTGCACCGCATCGACCGGCACGCCCCGACCTGAGCTTGCCCGTGGGAGCAATCCCTGGATCGCGGCCTGGGGATCGCGCCTACAAACGTTGCGTCACTGCACCAGACTGGGCGGCTGCAGCACCCCATAGTTGGGCCCGGCCCCCCCGGCAAGGGACGTGTTGCAGCGGTTGCTCATTTCAGCCAGCACGTATTTCTGGCCACCATTGGCATCCAGGATGCGCAGGCAGGCGAAGCCGGTGATCGGTGAGAGGGCGTGGTTGTCGGTCTGCGTGACGGTGGGCACCACCACGTATTCGCAACTGCGGTCTCCCGCCACGCTGCAGTTCTGCACGGTCTGGTAAAGCGATGACTTGCTGCCCGGTTCGATCCAGATGTTCTGTCCCATCTCCAGCGACACCGGATTGCCTTGGGCGATCAGCTGGCGGATGGTGCCCACATCGTTGGCGTCGTTGAGCAAGGAGGTCCATTCACCTGAGGAACAGACGCCATAGTGGTAGCCCGAACCGATCTTGAACACATAGGGCTTGCCGGTGGCCGGGTCTATGCGCGGTCGGGGCGGGTACACGCTGCGGTCCCAGTAGTTGTCGTACAGGCACTGCGCCATGGCCAGCGGAAAAACACCGCCAGGCTGCATCGTCCCCGGGCTGTTGGGCGCAGCCACGGCCGTGACCTGCTGTTCAATGCCCAGGATGTTCCAGAAGCGTGCAAAGAACGTCTGCACCGGCCCCTGGTTCTGCCCTGTCGCCTTGCGAACCGTCACCGCCACCGCCGGCGCATCCCAGACCGTGGGCACCAGCGTCTGCGGTTGCAGGCCGGAGGGCTGACCCTTCAAGTTCCAGTAACCGGTCTGCACCTGCGCATCGCTGAGGCCTTGGCCCGCGGCGCGGTTGAGCGGGACCGACTGCTGCGCCTGCGCAGTGGCTTCGGCCCAGCGAACCGTTGCACTGCTGGCGTCCACGAGTGCATGGGCGCCGGCCAGTGCGGCCGCGTCGGCATCGTTTTGCAATTCGTTGCGCACCACATGCACATAGGCCAGATCGATCACAAAGGCGGCCGATCCGATCAGGACCGGCAGCATCAGTGCCACCAGCGGTGCCACAGCGCCGCGTTGCCGGTGTGCAAAGGTTTTCATCCTGCGTGTTTTTTGATGCTCGGGTCGGGTATTCATGGGGCTTTCATCCCTTCATTCATGGACCATCACGGTGCTGGCATGGATCACCCAGGTGCTGCCCAGCGCCTGCATGACGCTGCCGATCACAAACCCTTTGAAGGTGTACTGCGCACTGACCTGCAGCGTGTTCGGCCAGGCCGCCGGCGAAGACTGCAGCACTGTGACCTGGGGTGCATCGGTGGGCAGCAGACTGATCAGATTGCTCTGTGACTTTTGCAACACCACGTTGGTGATCTCGCCCACAGAGGGCTTGGGGTTGCGCAGCACGATGCCGGCCCGTGCCCCCTCGCGGGTGGCATTGGTGAGCACCGCCTTGTTGTAGAGCATCATGCCCATCTCCAGGGTGCCCATCAGCATGGCCATCAACACGGGCAGCAAGAGCGCGAACTCCACCGCTGCCGCGCCACCTTGTGACCGCACGCCCTTGCCAGCGCGGCCACGAAACCGCTTGCGCAGGCCCGAGAAAAAAACCACAACCAACTCTGTCATCGGCTCACCTCCTCACAGGAATGGAGCGAGCTTATGCAGGCCCTGTTGCCGGCTCGGTGTGAGGCCGCACCCAATCGCGCGCACGGTCCATCGCTTGTGTCTGGCAACCCACGGAAGCGCCACGCCCCTTTGCCTAGAGTGCAACCGTGCTTTCGCATTTCGGGTGGCGAGGCGCTGCAGGGAAATCCCGAAGAACACTCACCCTTACCACTGGAGTCTTTCCATGAAAAAACTGATGAACCAATGGCGTGAACTCATGCGTGACGAGTCGGGCGCTGCCGCCGTTGAATACGGTCTGCTCGCCGGCCTGATCGCTGTGGTGATCGTGGGCGGCGTGACCACGCTGGGTCAAAACCTCGGAACCATCTTCACCAACATCGGCGCTGCCATCGTTGCCAAATAAGTCTGCCGAGTTCTCCTGATGATCTGGACGATTGCCGCTTCCTGGCTCACTCTGGCTGTGGTGTTGACCATTGCCACGTGGCATGACGTGGCATACCGGCGCATTCCGAACCTGCTCCTGCTTCCAGCAGCTTGTCTGGCCTTGATGCTGGC
>CAXRGK010000014.1:0-7492 GCA_964230145.1 Burkholderiaceae bacterium
ATGAAGTAGACGCTGTCGGGCCCGCTGGCCTTGCGCAGCTCCAGCATCTTGTCGGCGATTTCCTTGAGCGCCACGTCCCAGCTGATGCGCTCGTATTTGCCGTTGACGAGCTTCATGGGATAGCGCAGGCGGTATTCACCGTGGCCATGCTCACGGATGGCCGCGCCCTTGGCACAGTGGGCGCCCAGGTTGATGGGCGAGTCGAATACAGGCTCCTGGCGCACCCAGACGCCGTTTTCCACCACCGCGTCGATGGCACAACCCACCGAGCAGTGGGTGCAGACGGTGCGCTTGACCTCTACCTTGCCAGCGCCCATGCCCTGGGCAGCGGTACCGCCTGCTGCCTGGGCTTTTTGCACCAGGCTGAGTTGGCTGGCCGCCAAACCGACGCCAACACCCAGACCGGAACGGCGCAGGAAACTGCGGCGGTCGAGCGTGGGCAGCGCCTGCGAGAGGCCACGACGCAGACTGTGAACAAAGGAAGAAGAGGCGGCGCCCGAGGACGTGCCCTGTTTTTTGGTCAGCAACATGGAAAGCTCCAGTTGGATGAAAAGAAGGGAAAGGGGGTCAGACGCGGGTGGTCTGGTAGTAGCGCTTGACGTGCTCGCTCAGGGAGTAGCCACCGCCGCGCTCAGGCTTGGGCAACTCGGGGGCGGCTTTGGCGCTCAGGTTCTGGACAGCGGTGGGCAACACGCTGGTGGCCGCAGCCACCGCACCCACAGTGGCCGCACCTGCAAACAGGCTGCGGCGGGAAACAGCAGGTTTCTGATCTTGCATTCAGTTTCTCCTCTACATGCCAGGATGCACCTAGGCAAAATTTTGCATATCTCACGATATTAGACACCGGTCAGACCCCGGCAATAGGGTTAACACGGTAACGGGAAGGGGTCTTTCTCAAAATAAGACATCACAGCAAATCAAAACCTTGCGCCTCCACGCTGGCGAATGCCTCTGTCAGGGCCGCCAGCCGACCGTAAAAAGCGGCCTTGGGATGCGCCGTGATGGCCTGACACATCTGCGACACCCAGGGCTGCAGGTGGCGGCTGAAAAACTCAGCCTGCCGCGTCAGGTTGCACACCGCCACATCGTCGCCCGCGATCAGGTAACGCATCACCTCGAGCAGATAGGCCACGTGGTCTTCGGTCTCGGGCATCCGGGTATCGCGGGTCAGGCCCAGTCCGGCCAGATCGTCGCGCAGTTGCACCAGGGGCTTTTCGTTGAGGAAGCCGCTGAGGTAATGCGAACCAAAAAGATAGACCTCGGGCTTGCCGACCCCGCCGAACAGGGCACTGTACTCTTGCGCAATCTGCGCGGTCGACATGTCGCGTGCCTGGGCCACCAGCGCCCGCCAGGGCTCTTCCAGAAAGCCCCCCTGCTCGGGGGCTTCAGTCACGGCCGCCTGCAGCTGCGCCAGCAAGTCGGTGTCCGGAGCTTGGTAAAACAAGGTGGCCAGCAGGCCATACATCTCGGCGCGTGCCACTTCTTCGTCAAGTGCGCTGGATCGTTGCAGTGGGGTACTCATGGCGTTCAGTGCTTCCTGGATGGGTCAGACGCGGGGGCAATCCGCACCTCGTTTTCGGCAGTGAAGATGTCCACCACCCGGCAGTCACCGCACATCTTCAGGCGCTCCAGCGCCGCCCCCTGGAACATGCTGTGGCCGGAGAGGCGTCCCAACATGGCCTCGATGGCCTTGAGCGTGCCAAAGGGTTTGCCACAGCGCACGCAGGCATAGGGCGGGCTGTGATGCAGGCGGCGTGCCTGGCTGCGCTCGGGGGTGGGCAGCAGGCGCGGCTGCAGCACGATGGCCTGCTCGGGGCAGGTCTTCGCGCACAAGCCGCACTGCACGCAATTCTTTTCGATGAACTTGAGTTCGGGCTGCTGCGGGTTGTCCTGCAATGCCGAGGCAGGGCAGGCGCCCACGCAGCTCATGCACAAGGTGCAACGGTCAGGGTCGACGCTGATGCTGCCCAGCATGGCACCTGCAGCGGGCAAGGCGATGGCCTTGGCTTGGGCATTGCCCTGCAAGGCCGGTGCGTGGACCATGAGGTGGTCCAGCGCCAGCTCCAGCGTGCTGCGCTTTTCTTGCTGCACCGCGTGGCGTGCAGCCACACCTGGGCCCTGCGGCACGGCCACGCCACGCCCGGCCAGGCGCTGCAGCTCGGCGTCCAGCGCCTGCGAATGGACAGCTTCGATCAGTGTGAAATGTGTGCCGGTGTAGCCCAGACCGTGCAGGATCGCTTGCGCCACCGCCATCTGTTCAGTCAGCGCGGTTTTGTACTGCGGGGCTTCTTCGGCCGTGAGCAGCACCAGGACCTGACGCGCGCCATACGCCACAGCCGACAGCCAGACCTCCAGCCCCAGGCTGGCGGTGTGCCACAGCCCCATCGGCATCACGCGGGCAGGCATGCCCTGCATCACCTGCAGTTGCGCACCGCGCCCCAGTTCATCGACCAGCTTCTGACCTTGCTCCTGGCTGTGGAGCAAGAGTGCAGCATCCCTCCCCCCGGCCGCCTGGTAGGTCGTCAACAGGGTGCGGATTTTTTGGCCCTGCTCGGGAGCGCGCGGGTAAGCGTAGGTGAGCGCTCCGGTCGGACAGGCTGTGGTGCAGGCACCACAGCCCACACACAGGTTGGGGTTCACGACGATCTGCTGGCGCGACTTGTCCGAACGAATGGCCTCAGCAGAGCAAATGTCCACACACGCGTTACAACCCGTTTGGTCATTGCGGCTGTGGGCACACAGCTTTTGCTTGTATTGAAAGAAGCGCGGCTTTTCGAACTCGCCCACCAACTCGCGCAATTTCAGCAGGGTTTGCAGATCGCGGCCGTCCCAGCGGAAAAAGCCCTGCGGCAGGGCATGCTGCAAAAAGGTTGGCGAGGCCTGCGGCCCGCGCAGGTCCAGTACCAGGTCAAAGCGCTCACGCTGTTCGCTCGGGCTGCGTCCAAAGTCGATGGCCCCGGCTGCACCGCAGGCTTTCACGCAATCGCGGTGGCCGGTGCAGCGGCTCAGGTCGATTTGGTAATCCAGACCAATGGCCTGCTCGGGACAGGCGGCCACACAGGCATTGCAACGGGTGCACAGGTCCAGGTCGATCGGATTGCTGCTCGACCAGGTCACATCAAACGCCCCGAGCCAGCCGCTGAGCCCCTGCAGCTGACCAGCGATGACCGGATAGCGCCGCATCTGGCTGCCGCCGGCCTCGCCAGGACCCTCAGCCCAGAGCGTGACCTGCAGCGCATCGGCCAGCAGGTCGGCTGCGCGCTCGGCCGCGTCCAGCGGCCCCAGGATCAGCAAGCGACCTTCGCTCTTGTAGCTGACGGTGGGCACCGGCTCGGGTTCCGGCAGGCGCGCGGCCGCGAGCAAGGCGGCCATTTTGGGGGTGGCTTGCGTGCCCTCCCGAGCCCAGCCGGCACTTTCACGGATGTTGACGAAACGGATCGGCGCCACAGCGCCCTCGGTCTGCTGCGCCAGCTCGGCAAACAGGGTTTGTTCCTGGGTGCAGGCCACCACCACCGTCTCGCGTCCTTGTGCGGCACGCTGAAATGCCCCCGCCTCACGGCGGCACAGAGTGGTGTGTTCTTTCAGTTCCTCACCCAGGACGCGACCCAGGGCTTGGGGCTGCAGGGGCAGGGTCTGGTTGCAGTTGCAGATCAGGGTCGTCATGTCGTGGGGGCTCAGCCATTGCCGAAGAATCCGGCGACTGTGCCACAAGTTCCGACACCTGCCCTGCTTCCTCACGGGCATGAGGGTCTTGTGCGGGACGCTCTGCCCCCTCCTGACCAGGCTCCGGCACGAGCTTGAGGAACTGGGCGCTGGCCATCTTGCCCAGCATGCCGGCCGGCATGGGATCAGGGCGGCTGTAGTCGTCGATGTAGATGTCCAGCCCATCCATCACATTGAAGTGCGGATCGGCAAACAGTTTTTTCATGGCGGCATTGCGCACCTCGGCCCCCACACCACGCTGCATGAAGGGCTGAAAATCGGACGCGGGCGTCAGCGCCTGCACATCGTCGAGTGTCGGCAAAGGTGCTTTTGCCGTTACCGTCCCATCGGCAGACGGCTGGGCAAGGTGTTCCTTGGCCGTTGCGGCAGGTACCTCGCCAGCTTGCGGTACAGCCGGCGTCTGATCGGTCGGGGGGGCTTGAATGACTTGCGATGGTGTCGATGCCCTTTTCTGACGCGACCAGCGGCTGAAGAAACTTTCGCTCATGCCCCCCCCTCCCGCTGCCCGCCTTTGCGCTTGCCTTCGGTGCTGATGCTCACCGGCTGGCCAAACCGGTCGGTCAAGCGCTGAAAACTCTGAGGGCGCTGACGGCGTTTGGGTTCCGGCACGAAATGTTGCTCGGCAAACCCCCGTATCCAGGCCACCACATCGGGCGTTGCCACCGAGGTCTCGACCGTTTCCTGCGCATCCAGCCAGCGACCCGCATCGTGGTAACTGAGACTGACCGCCTGAGGCACCGCCACGGCCTCAGAACCGTCTTCGGGTTCATTCATGCGCCACATCACAAAGTAAGCCGGCGCAGGCGAAGTCGCATTGAGCCAATACCCCTCGGCATCGTCGGTGAACAATTCAACCGTCCAGCCGGGATACAGCCAAAGCGCCTCAGCTTCGCTGGTGCGCAGGCACCGGGGCTGTTCGCCAAAGCCCGGCTCGTGCGGCACCACATCGGCCAGCACCCAGCGCCAGGGCTGCCATCGCGCCATGGCGCCTTGCACCGGCTCGCGGCGCATCAGCACCGCCACACGAATCTGGGGACGAGTGGGCATGACCATGGGACCTTCCAACCGGCCAGCATCAGGAAATCTGCGCACCACTGTCCCTGACGGGCAATCGCAGCACAAACACCGTGCCTTGGCCTGGAGTACTTGTAAATTCGATTGTGCCACCATGGTCTTGCACCACGGATTGGCTCAGCCAAAGACCCACACCCATGCCGTGCGAGCGGGGGGACTTGAACAAAGCAAACACATCGTCCTGAGCGGCAACATCGATGCCGCACCCGTTATCCTGTACCTGCAATTCAACCCAACCCTCGACCAACTGGCAGTTCAGCACGATGCTCGGCTGCAATACATCCTTTGTGGCAAATGCCTGGATGGCGTTGTTCAGAAGATTCAGCACCACTTGTTGCAACTTGGTCGCATCTCCCCAAAACCACAATTGCTGTGGCACCTTGAGCGTCACGGCGATCCCTTGTCTGTCTGCATGGCTGCGCACCATGCCCACCACATCGCGGAGCAAACCGGCGAAATCCAATCTTTCGGTTCTGGCGCCTGGGCTGGCAAACATGTTGCGCAAGGTTTTGATCATGCCAGCAGCCCGATGCGTGTCTTTGCGAATTTGTTCACACAAGCCCCGCACCTCCACAGTCTCGGGCTGACCATCTCGCAGATAAGTTTCAATCAATTCGGTCTTGAGCACCATGGTGGTCAGCGGTTGATTGATCTCGTGCGCAATGCCAGACACCAGTGCCCCCATGCCTGCACTCTTGTTGGACAGGGTCAGCCGGCGCACGATCTCCTCGCGCTCGCGCAGCAATTGGGTGAGGTCGAGTGAATTTCGCTCAGCCAATACGGCGCGATCACGCTGCACTGCCAGCGCCAATTCGGTTTTAACGCGCTCTTGCTGAAACTGATCGATCTGAATCTGCATGAAGCCGAAATTCACCAGACTGATGGCCAGAAATTGGCCTGTAAACAAGACCACCTGATCCCAACTGGGATCGTACAGATCTTGCGCACCCCACCCCAGCCCCACACTCAGGCATTTCACGCTCAGAGTGCCAGAGAAAACCAAACCACTCCATTGCACGCTGCGTGCCCCTGGTGAACCACGCCTGCGCGCAATTGCACGGCCTGCAAAAAAGTAGTCTATGCAATTGATTGCGTAAAAGGCAAAAAACACCACCATCATCTGGGCACGGTCCGCCCCAGAAAAGAACAGAGTGCCATTGAGTGCCAAATAGGCCAAATTGGACAACCCTTGCCTCCACAGCCAGCGCACCGAGGGGTTGCCAGCGATCGAGCGCATGGCGTACTGGCGGCCGAAATTACCAGCAGCCATCAACACCTGTCCAAAAACAGCCACCACCCAGTCAGGCACCAGGCCTTCACTGCCCAACAACACAACCCCAGCCGCACTGACCATGCCCCAGACACTCCAGAGCGTGACCACACGATTTTTATAACGCGCCAGGCTCACCCAGATGATGCCGTGCAACATCAGGTACACCACCGCATTCATCATGTAGATGGTGCGTATGTCCAGTCCCAAGCCTTGTCTCCGTGATGGTCGGCGCCCGCTCAGGGGCACCAACGCTGTTAGTCCAGGCTGGAAATTATGCAGCTTGCGGTATGCGGACCTGCACCGCGCAGTACTTGAACTCCGGAATCTTGCCAAACGGATCGAGCGCCGCGTTGGTCAGCAAGTTGGCCGCCGCCTCGCGGTAAGCGAACGGGATGTAGACCACACCTTCTGGCGTGCCGTCGTCGCGCCGCACCACCAGTTCGACCTCGCCGCGGCGAGAGGCCACCTGCACCCGCTGGCCAGGCACCACCCCCAGCCGCTGCAGGTCGGCGCCGCACATCGACACGGTGGCGGCCGGCTCGATCGCATCGAGCACCGTGGCCCGGCGCGTCATGGCGCCGGTGTGCCAGTGCTCAAGCTGGCGGCCGGTGATCAGCACCATTGGGTAGTCGACATCGGGCCGCTCATTGGCCGAAATCAATCCGGCAGGCACCAGCCTGACACGGCCATCGGGCGTGGGGAAGTGATCGTGAAAGACGATGGGCTGGCCCGGGTCGTCGGCGCTCAGGCAGGGGTAGGTGACCGACCCCGCATTCAGGCGCGCCCAGTCGATGCCGCCAATGGCGGCATGCATGGCCTGGCGCATTTCCTCATAGACCCGTTCGACGCCGGCGTGCTCACCCTCGTAATGCCAGTCCAGGCCCATGCGCTGCGCGATCTGCTGGATGATCCAGAGGTCGGGCCTGGCCTCACCCGGCGGCTGCAGGGCCTGGCGGCCCATCTGCACCATGCGGTCGGGGTTGCTGACGGTGCCGGTCTTTTCGGGCCAGGCGCTGGCGGGCAGCACCACATCGGCCAGCCAGGCGGTTTCGGTCAGGAAGATGTCCTGCACCACCAGGTGCTTGAGGCTGGCCAGCGCGTGCCGGGCATGGTGGAGGTCGGGGTCACTCATGGCCGGGTTCTCGCCCATGATGTACATGCCGTGCACCTTGTGCGGGTCGCTGTCATCGGCCAGCGCCTTGTGCATGATCTCGACCACAGTGTAGCCGGGCTGGTCGTCCAGTTTCGTGCCCCAGAATTGCTCGAACCAGTCGTGCGCTTCGGCGTTACTCACACGCTGGTAGTTGGGGTACATCATCGGGATCAGGCCCGCGTCGCTCGCGCCCTGCACATTGTTCTGGCCGCGCAGCGGGTGCAGACCGGTGCCGGGGCGGCCGATCTGGCCCGTCAGGCTGGCCAGCG
>CAXRGK010000015.1:0-4031 GCA_964230145.1 Burkholderiaceae bacterium
CTTGGTGCGGCGCAGCAGCTGCGTGCCCAGCGCCCAAGTGCTGGCGGCCACCAGAGCCAGCAACACCCCCAGTGGGCGCCCGCTGAGGTTGGTGATTTCGTGCCAGAGCAAGAGCACCACCCCCAGCGTGGCCGCACCCACCCCGGCCCAGGCCCGACCCGGAAGCCGGTTGCCAAAGAACAGTGCGCCCAGCACCGCCGAGAACATCGGCATGGTGTAGCCCAGGATGGCCGAGCGCCCGCTGGAGAGCGACTGCACCGCAATGATGATCAGCGCGTGCCAGATGAACATGTTGAACACCGCCAGCACCAGCAGCTCGCGCCAGTGCTCGCGTGGAATGCGAAACGGCACCCGCATCGCCAGCAGCGCCAGCCCCAGCACCGGCGTGCCCAGCCACAGGCACATCATGCGGAAGGTGAGTGGCGGAAAACCGGTGACCCCGGCCTTCATGATCGGCCAGTTGATGCCCCAGACGATGGGCAGCAGGACCAGGACGATCCATTGGCGAGGAGAAAGCTTGTGCATGCGGGCATCTTAGGCCAAACCTTAAAATCGCAACCCATGACCTTCCTCGACATGCTGCGCGCCGCCGAGCGCCAAAACCGCTCCATGCTGTGCGTGGGCCTGGACCCCGAACCGACCAAGTTTCCGGCCGGCATGAAGGGCGATGCCAACAAGATCTACGACTTCTGTGCTCGCATCGTGGACGCCACGGCCGATCTGGTCAGCAGTTTCAAGCCGCAGATTGCCTACTTTGCCGCGCACCGCGCCGAAGGCCAGCTCGAGCGTCTGATGGAGCACATGCGCCGCGTGGCGCCGCAGGTGCCGATCATTCTGGACGCCAAGCGCGGTGACATCGGCTCGACCGCCGAGCAGTACGCCAAGGAAGCCTTTGAACGCTACGGTGCCGATGCCGTGACGCTCTCGCTCTTCATGGGCTGGGACTCGGTGGCACCCTATCTCAAGTACGAAGGCAAGGGGGCCTTTTTGCTGTGCCGCACGTCCAATCCCGGGGGTGATGACCTGCAGAACCAGCGCCTGGCCACGGTCGATGGTCAGCCGCGCGTGTACGAGCATGTGGCCAGCCTCGCGCAAGGCCCCTGGAACCTGAATGGCCAGCTGGGCCTCGTGGTGGGCGCCACCTACCCGGCCGAGATCGAACGGGTGCGCGAACTCGCGCCCACGGTCCCGCTGCTGATTCCCGGCGTGGGTGCGCAGGGCGGCGATGCGGTGGCCACCGTCAAGGCCGGCTGGCGCGAGGGTGCATCCATCATCGTGAACTCCTCGCGTGCCGTGCTGTACGCCAGCGGCGGCGACGACTTCGCCCAGGCCGCACGCCAGGTGGCCATGCAGACCCGCGACACACTGGAAGCTGCCAAGGGCTGAGCGCGGCTGTCGTCTGCGCGGCAGCGTGCTGTGGCGCGCTGTGGCAGCCGGTGCTAGCCTCGCGGCCATGATTGACCTCTACACCGCCGCCACGCCCAACGGGCACAAGGTCTCCATTGCGCTCGAAGAGCTGGGTCTGCCCTACACGCTCCGGGTGCTGGACCTTGCCAAGGGCGAGCAGAAGACGCCCGCCTTTCTCGCGATCAATCCCAACGGCCGCATCCCCGCCATCATCGACCACGAGGCCGGTGGCTTTGCGGTGTTCGAGTCGGGCGCCATCCTGATCTACCTGGCCGAGAAAACCGGGCGGCTGATGCCGAGCGACGTGCAGGGCCGCTCGCGCGTGATCCAGTGGCTGATGTTCCAGATGGGCGGGGTCGGGCCGATGATGGGCCAGGCCAATGTGTTCTTCCGCTACTTTCCGGAAAAGATCCAGCCTGCGATCGACCGCTACCAGGGCGAGAGCAAGCGCCTGCTGACCGTCCTGGATGGGCACCTGAAAGACCACGAATACCTGGCCGGCGACTATTCGATCGCCGACATCGCCAACTGGGCCTGGGTGCGCACGCACCGCTGGTCGGGCGTGGACGTGAGCGACCTGCCGCACCTGCAGCGCTGGCTTGATGCGATCCGCCAGCGCCCGGCGGTGCAGCGCGGCATCGAGGCGCCACCGTCCAGAATCCACCTGACCAAGGACGGCGACGAGGCGGCCAAACGCTTCTCGGAAGAGGCCCGCAAGATGGTCGAGATGGGTCAAGCCCAGAAGGACAAACCATGAAACTCTTCAGCGCCCACCGCGCCCCCAGCCCCCGCCGTGTGCTCATGTTCATGGCCGAAAAAGCCATCAGCGGCATCGAGATCGTGAACGTGGACCTCAACAGCGGCGAGCACCGCACGGCCGACTACCGGGCCAAGAGCCCGCTGTCGAAGGTACCCGCATTGCAGCTGGACGATGGCCGGGTGCTGACCGAAACCCGTGCGATTTGCACCTGGCTCGAAGGCCGCTGGCCCGAGCCCAACCTCATGGGGGTGGACGCGGACGAACGCGCCTTCATCGAGATGGCGGACCGCCGCGTCGAGCTCTATCTGATGGCCGGCATGGCCAACTGCATCCGCCACACCCACCCGGGCCTGGCCGCGCTGGAGCAGCCGCAGTTTGCTGACTTCGGCCGCTCGCAGGGCGAGAAGGTGCGCGAGACCGCGCGCTGGTTCGACGCATGGCTGCAGCAGCACCCCTGGATGGCGGGGGATCGTTTCACCATCGCCGACATCACCGCGTTCTGTGCGGTGGAGTTTGCGCGCCTGATGAAGTTCGTGCCCGGCGAAGAAGGCCTGCATGCGCTGCAGGCCTGGCGCGACCGCGTGGCCGAGCGGCCCAGCGCCAAGGTGGTCTGAACGCCGTCAGGCCCGCGCGCGTTGCCAGAGCGCCAGGCCGCGCTGGGCCTTGCTCACGTCCGAGGGTGTGAGCTTGACAGTGCCGTGTGCTGTTTGTCGAAGCGCGTCGGCCAGAGCCAGCAAGGCTGCATCGGGGCCTTCCAGCAGTTCCAGTTCGAGCTCCAGCAAGATGGCTTCCAGCGCTGTGCCCGGCACATGAACGCGGCCCTGATCGAGTGCGACTTCGATGCGCGCGCCCGCGTGCTCGATGAACCAGCGGCGGCGTTCAAAGTCGGTGGCAAACAGTGGCCGCAGCGCAGGGCGCAGCGCCATGAGTTCGGCGGCCAGCGTGGCGTCGTCCACCAGCGCGGCAAAGTCGAGCGCGCCCGGTGTGGTCGGGCCTTCCCACTCCTGCCGGCGCGAGAGGCCGCCGGTGCTGCGGCCGGCGGTCTTGACCGTCAGCAGCCACTTGTCACCGGCAAGCCGCTCGCGGACCGCCATGCGCCGGGCCTGGAGTGCCAGGTCGGGCGTGTCGAAATAGGTGTTGAGCAGGCGTTGCGGCAAGGCGGGCGCTGCCAGCAGCGGGTGGCTGAGCAGCTGCGGCACAGCCTGCGCATCCAGGCTGAGCTTGAGTTCGGTTTCGTGGGCCATGGCCGATTATCGGCAGCCCGCAGGAGCGCGCATTCGGCCGCAGGGGCGGCCTCCTACATAGGAGCGCGCCCCCGCGCGCGAATCAGGCCGCGAACACGCCACCGTATTTCTGTCGCAGCTCGTTCTTCTGCACCTTGCCGGTGCCGCCGACGGGCAGGGATTCGAGGAAGACCACGTCTTCGGGCACCCACCACTTGGCCACGCGGGTCGCCAGAAAATCGAGAATCTCTTGCTTCTCAAGTGCCTGCCCAGGCTTGCGCACGATGAAGAGCAGCGGCCGCTCGTCCCACTTGGGGTGCTTGACGCCAATGACCGCGGCCATGGCCACCGCCGGGTGGGCGATGGCGGCGTTTTCCAGGTCGATGGAGCTGATCCACTCGCCGCCGCTCTTGATCACGTCCTTGGTGCGGTCGCGGATGGTCATCACGCCGTCGGCATCGATCGTGGCGATGTCGCCGGTCGGGAACCAGCCGTCCACCAGCGCGGTCTTGTCGGTCTTGAAGTAGCGTTCGACGATCCACTGGCCGCGCACCATGAGTTCGCCCTGCGAGCGGCCGTCGCGTGGCAGGGTGGCGCCGTTCTCGTCGACCACCTTGATCTCGATCCCCGAGACCACAGAT
>CAXRGK010000016.1:0-5371 GCA_964230145.1 Burkholderiaceae bacterium
CCATGAACACCCCTGCATCCCCCTCCACTGTCGCCCTTTTGGGCACCGGCCGCATGGGCCTGCCCATGGCCACCCGCCTGTGCCAGGCCGGCTTCACCGTCCACGCCTGGAACCGCAACCGCGCCAAAGCCGAGCCGCTGGCCGCGCTGGGCGCCCAGGTGCATGACCACGCCACCGAGGCGGTGCGCGGGGCCGACATCGTGATCAGCATGCTGGAAAACGGCCCGGTGGTGGAACAGGTGCTGTTCGGGCTGGGCACAGCGCAAGCCATGAAACCCGGCGCCCTGGTGGTGGACATGGCCTCGATCAAACCAGCAGAAGCGCGGGACCACGCCGCGCGCCTGCAGGCCATGGGGCTGCGCCATGTGGACGCGCCGGTCTCGGGCGGCACCGTGGCCGCCGAAGCCGGCACCATGGCCATCATGGCCGGTGGTGAAGCGGCCGATCTGGCTCAGGCACTGCCCGTGCTGCAGCACCTGGGCACCACGACGCATGTGGGCCCGCACGGCGCCGGACAGCTCGCCAAGCTGGCCAATCAGATGATCGTGGGCATCTCCATCGGTGCGGTGTCCGAAGCCCTGCTGATGTGCGCCAAGGGTGGCGCCGACATGGCCAAGGTGCGCGAGGCGATCGGCGGCGGTTTTGCCAGGAGCCGGATTCTGGAACTGCACGGTCAGCGCATGGTCGACCGCGACTTCGCCCCCCGCGCCACCATGACGGTGCAGCACAAAGACCTGCGCAATGCGCTCGACACTGCGGCCGGTCTGGGGTTTGCCGCCCCGATCACCGAGCTGTTTGAACGCCTGTACAGCGAAGCCATCGATCACGGCCTGGCCGATCTGGACCACTCGGGCCTGTTCGTCGAACTGGCCCGCCGCAACGGCATGGCTTAAATCTTCAGCTCCAGCCGCAGCTGCACGTTCTGCCAGTTGCGTGCCGTGGTGCGGGCCGATTCGGTCTGAGCCCCCGAGCTGAAAGTCGAGCCCGTCACATAGTCCAGCGGCGTGAGGTTGCTCACCGTCAGGCGCAGGCCTGCCGAGGACGACAGGCGCCACAGGCCATACACATCCAGCACCCGCTTGGCGCCCTGGTAAGCCGATTGCTCCAGGGTACGGCGGGTGTCGTAGGCCGGGTTCCAGTTGAAGTTGCCGCCCACCGTGAGCGGCAGGCTGCGCAGGCGGTAGTCGCCGCCCAGGTTGCCGGTCGATGAAGGCTGCTGGTCCAGCCGGTTGTTGGGGCCTGGCACGTCCTTGACCTGCGAGTGGAAAAAGCTGACGTTGCTGCGCACGTCGATCGGCCAGGCACCGTCGATCCACTGGTTCAGGCGGAACTTGGCTTCAAGCTCGACACCTTGTGTGACCGCATCGCCCACATTGGTCGGCGACGAAACATACCGGCTGCCGTTGTAGGTGGTGGTGTAGCGGATCAGGTTGCTGATATTGCGCCGGAACAGATTGGCGCTGAGCACCCCGCCCTGCTCCAGGTAACGCTCGAACGCGATGTCCACCCCCGTGGCCAGCTCGGGCTTGAGGTCAGGGTTGCCCGTGCGGTCCGGTTGCGTCCAGGTGTTGTCGCCCAGGGACGGGACATAGCGAGCCACCAACTGGTGCAACGTCGGCGTCTTATAGCTGCGCGTCAGACTCATGCGAACCTGATCGCGCTTTTGCGGATCGGGTTTGAAGACTGCGTGCATCAGCGGCGTCCAGACACCGCTTTCGTTGTTCTTGAGCACGCCATTGACCGTACCCTCGGTCAGCAGGCTTTCGTACCGCAGGCCGCCGTAGGCTGACCATTGCGGATTGATCTTGAATTCGTCCTGGCCGTAAAGCGCCCAGCGGCGAGTACGTGCCTGCAGGTTACCGCCTTCGTCCGACATCGCCGCATTGCCTTCTTCGTTGCGACGCACCTGCTCGAACTCCAGCCCACTGACGATCTGATGCCCGTTGTCGAGGGCGCGCGTCCACTTGCCGGTCAGGTTGCTGCTGTGATCGACAAAGTTCTGGGTTTCGTAACCGTTGCGCAAGAGAGGATTGCCGGTGTCCGAATTCACCTGCGAAGCCCCCGTCTGATCCATGCGGTAGTCGTAATTGGACTGTCCGACGCCAAAACGCCACTCCAGCCGGTCATCTGCTGACAGGCGCTGCGCCCACTGGCCATTGAGCCTTGCCATCGAGAAACGGCTGTTGCTTTGCGTCTGGGCCGTATCCGACATGCCTGCTGCAGAGCGCACGGCAATGCGGCCATGGCTGTCGTACTCAGAATACACGACGAACGGCATCAGCGTCAGACTGCGGCCCTCTTCCCCTTTCCACTGCAAACGGGCGTTGGCATTGACCGCGCGGCGATGCCCCAGGCTGCTGACATCACGCACCCGGTCTGCAAAAGACGATGACTCGGTGAGCGTGGTGCTCTCGTCCGGCCGGTAAGTGTCCATGGCCGACAAAGTGAAGCTGCCGGTCAACGCCTCTGTCTTGAGGTTGTGCACCCAGTTGGCCTGGCTGGAGGTGTGACCATGCTCGCTGCTGGCCGTCAGCTTGAGGTCGTCTGGCACGCCCCGGCGTCCCTCGCGCAACACGATGTTGATGGTGCCGGCAATGGCGCGGGCCCCGGTTTCGGCGGTGGGGGCGCGCAAGATCTCGATGCGCTCGATCTGTTCGGGCGTGAGCTGCTCAATCGAGAAACCCGGCGGCATGCGCTCCCCGTCGAGCAGAATCTGTGTGTAACCGTTGCCCAGGCCCCGCATGCGGATCGGGCCACCACGTCCCGGAGGGCCGCCCATGGTGACACCCGGCAGGCGTTTGAGCACATCGGCAATCGTGGCATCACCCTGTTTTTCAATCTCTTCACGGCCAATGACAATCTTGCTGGCCGTGGACTCGCGTCGGGCTTCGGTGACGTTGTCGCGGTTGCTGCGGATTTCGATGCGCCCCAGGTCGGTCACGCTGGACGGGGCCGTCTGGGCCAGAGAAGGCAGACTGGCCGACAGCAGACCGGCGAGGGTGAACGCTTGCACCAGTGGCGTCGGGATCGGGATCAGGACTTCGGACATGCCCCGATTTTGACAGCGGAACAAGACTGCCATTTGAAGCAGGGGTAAAGATGCGCCAAGCTTGGCCATCACCCCATCCTGCCCAGGCGACCTCCTCGTCAGCCCCTGTCGTGCCCAGGCTTGACCGGGGCATCCATCGCGGCATTGTGGGTCCTCGGGTCAAGCCCGAGGACGACAGGAGGACCCGGAACTTACTCGCCGGGCTTGAACAGGGCCGCGACCTTGCGTTTGGTCTTGATGTTGGCCGACACGCCCGGACGCGTTGCAGGACGCTGCGATTCCCACACGGGCGGCGTCTCGGCGCTGGACGGCTCGTAGGGCTTGTCGAAGAACGGATCGCGTGGCGCAGGGGCCGGACGGAAACCACGGCGTTCACGCGGCTCGCGCGGAGCATCCAGCACATCGCGCGGATCGTGGTCATCCCGGCGTCGGCGTTCGTCGCTGCGGCCGCGACGGTCATCGCCCAGCTCAATCGACTCGACCTCGATTTTTTTCTTGATCAGCTTTTCTATGTCCCCGACCAGTCGCGTGTCGCTCGGGGCCACCAGCGTCACGGCCAGACCCGATGCACCGGCACGGCCGGTGCGGCCGATGCGGTGCACATAGTCTTCAGCGTTGAAGGGCACATCAAAGTTGAACACGGCGGGCACATCCTTGATGTCCAGGCCACGGGCGGCCACATCGGTGCAGACCAGCAGGTTGACTTCGCCCTTTTTGAAGGCTTCAAGCGCTTTCAGGCGCTCGTCCTGGCTCTTGTCGCCGTGCAGCGCACCGGTCTTGAAACCGTCGCGCTCCAGACTGCGCGCCAGACGGGCGCAGCCCAGTTTGCTGTTGGTGAAGATGAACGCCTGCTGCAGCCCGCGGTCGTTCAGCACCTTGCGGATCACGCGGCGCTTGTCATCGTCGGACGCGGCAAAAAAGCGCTGCTCGACGGTAGACGCGGTTTCGTTCGGGCGCGCCACCTCGATGGTGACCGGGTCCTGCAGGTAGCTGCCGGCCAGGCGCTTGATCTCGGGCGAGAAAGTGGCCGAGAACAGGAGCGTGGTGCGCTGCTTGGGGAGGTAACTCAGGATGCGCTGCAGGTCCGGCAGAAAGCCGATGTCCAGCATGCGGTCGGCCTCGTCGAGCACGACGTATTCGACCTGGTTGAGCACGACGTTTTTCGCTTCAATATGGTCCAGCAGGCGACCCGGTGTAGCCACCAGCACTTCGACGCCTTTTTTCAGTTCGGCCGTCTGAGGCTTCATGTCCATGCCGCCGAACACCACGGTGCTGCGCAGCTGGGTGTATTTGGCGTAAAGCTTGATCTGCTGGGCCACCTGGTCGGCCAGTTCGCGCGTGGGCAGCAGCACCAGGGCGCGCACCGGGTGGCGGGCGGGCGAGGTGGAAGGATTTTCGTGCTTGAGCAGACGCTGCAGCAGGGGAAGCGAAAACGCGGCGGTCTTGCCGGTGCCGGTCTGGGCCGCGCCCATGACATCCTTACCGGTCAGCACCACGGGAATGGCCTGTGCCTGGATGGGCGTCATGTTTTCGTAGCCCATTTCGGCCACGGCTTTGGCCAGCGAGGGGGCCAGCTCCAATTGAGAGTACGGGATGGTCATTGCCCTCTATTGTCGCATTTTGGGGGTGTCGGCCGTTTTTACGGCTTGTTGGCCCCTTCGGGGCAGGATCGCTTGGGGCGGTGTCCGGGCTCCTCAGGCTGCGGGGGTACGCAGACATCGTCACCCGAACACCGCCCCAAGCGATCCATGAGGGCCTGCTGCCCGATGAAAACCAAGAAAGCAAGCCCCGAGAAATCAGGGACGTTCAAGCCACAAGAGAGGCCGGGGGACAGGCTGGGGCCGGACGACGATTTCTGCGTACCCCGCAGCATGAGGAGTTCGGCCCCAGCCTGTCCCCCGGCCGGTGCCAAACGAAGCAACCAAAACAGACCCAAAAACTCAGGTCTTGGGCAAAGTCACGCCCACCTGCCCCTGGTACTTGCCACCCCGGTCCTTGTAACTGACCTCGCAGACCTCGTCGCTCTCGAAAAACAGCACCTGGGCACAACCCTCACCGGCGTAGATCTTGGCTGGCAGCGGCGTGGTGTTGGAGAACTCCAGCGTCACATAGCCCTCCCACTCGGGCTCGAAGGGCGTCACGTTCACGATGATCCCGCAGCGGGCATACGTGCTCTTGCCCAGACACACGGTCAGCACATTGCGCGGGATGCGAAAGTATTCAACGGTGCGCGCAAGTGCGAAGCTGTTCGGAGGGATGATGCAGTGGTCGCCGTGGAAATCAACAAAGCTCTTTTCGTCGAAGTTCTTCGGGTCGACCACG
>CAXRGK010000017.1:0-5141 GCA_964230145.1 Burkholderiaceae bacterium
TAGGGTTCTTTTGAAGACCCATCGAAAACGTAATCGGTTGAGTAATGAACCAGCGGCACCCCAGCGCGCGCGCAGGCTTCTGCCAGAATGCCCGGAGCGACGGCATTCAGCTGTCTTGCGGCAGCCTCCTCGCTCTCTGCCGCATCGACCCCTATGAAAGCCGCCGCATTAATCACCCCATCGATGCCAGCAAGGTCTAATGCGTTGGGATCCTGAAGGCTCATCAGGTCAAGTTCGTCTCGGCCAGGGGCCACAGCTTCCCAACCGCACTTTGTCGCTTCTTCACGAAGATGCGTGCCGACCTGGCCCGTGCCGCCGGTAATCAGGATACGCATCGCCTACCCCTTACCGCCAAGCCCAAGCCGCGCGCCGTCAAAGCCGCGCTGGCGGATCCCGTCGGCCCAGTCATCATTCCCCAGATACCAGTCGACCGTCTCGGCCATGCCCTCTTCGAGGGTTTTGGCCGGCGTCCAGCCCAGCTCGCGTTCCAGTTTGCGCGCGTCAATGGCGTAGCGGCGGTCGTGACCGGGGCGATCTTGCACGAAGGTGATCTGGCTGGCGTAAGACTGGCCGTCGGCGCGCGGTCGCAGCTCGTCCAGCAGCGTGCAGATAGTGTGCACCACGTCGAGGTTGGCTTTTTCGTTCCAGCCGCCGACGTTATAGGTCTCGCCCAGCTTTCCGGCGTCCAGCACGCGGCGGATGGCGCTGCAGTGGTCTTTGACGTAGAGCCAGTCTCGAATTTGCATGCCGTCGCCATAGACCGGCAGGGGCTTGCCCGCCAGGGCGTTGACGATCATGAGCGGAATCAACTTCTCGGGAAAGTGATACGGCCCGTAGTTGTTGCTGCAATTGGTGGTGAGCACCGGCAGGCCGTAGGTGTGGTGCCAGGCACGCACCAGGTGGTCGCTGGCGGCCTTGCTCGCAGAGTACGGGCTGTTGGGCTCGTAGCGGTGGGTTTCGGCAAAGGCCGGATCGGTGGGCGAGAGCGAGCCATACACCTCGTCGGTCGAGACATGCAAAAACCGAAAGCTGTCCTTGGTAGGTGACAGGCTCTCTGTGGGAGTGCGCCCCTCCGGGCGAATGCCCCCATCTGGCAAACCACTCCAATACCCCCGCACCGCCTCCAGCAGCTTGTAGGTGCCCACGATGTTGGTCTCGATGAAGTCGCCCGGGCCGTGGATGGAGCGGTCCACATGGCTTTCGGCGGCAAAGTTGATCACGGCACGGGGTTGGTGCTGGGCCAGCAGGCGCTCGACCAGCGCACGGTCGCCAATGTCACCCTGCACAAAGGTGTGACGCGGGTGGCCCTGCAGGCTGGCCAGGGTTTGCAGGTTGCCTGCGTAGGTGAGTTTGTCGAGGTTCACCACCGGCTCGTCGCAGCCGGCGATCCAGTCGAGCACGAAGTTGCCGCCAATGAAGCCGGCGCCGCCAGTCACGAGAATGGTCATGGGTGTATAAAGGACATCGCCGTCCGACGGGACAGCATCTTGTAGATTTTAGAACCACCCTCTGCCTCGGCATTCGCCGCGAAACGGACACCGACATGGCCAAGAAACCCGACCCCGCCACTCCCGCCTCCGGCATGCCGGACCTGTCGGGGCTGAACACGCATCAGATCTGGCTGGCTGGGCTGGGGGCCATGGCCCAGGCACAAGCCCAGGGCAACAAGGCCTTCGAAACCCTGGTCAGTGACGGCCTGGCTTTTCAGCGCAAAAGCCAGGAAGAAGCACAGCAGCGCTTTCAGGAGGCCACCGAGCGCTTTGCCAACATGGCCCAGGGCCTGGGCCAGCAGGCCAGCGGTCGCATCGACAAACTGGAGCACGTCTTCGAGGAGCGTGTGGCGCGTGCCCTGCACCGCCTGGGCATGCCCACCCTGCAGGACATCGCCGACCTGCAGGCCCGCGTGGCTGACCTGGAAGCCCGACTCGCCGCCAGCCCCCCATCGCCAGCCCAGACGGCCCCCAAGGCCAAGGCGCCTGCACGCAAAGCCCCGCGCAAAGCCTGATCCGCCCGCCATGGCGAAAAAAGCCCCGCGCCGCACTGCCGAGCGAATCGCCAGCGTCACGCTGGAGCTGTTCAACCGCTTCGGTGAACCCCACGTCTCGACGACGATGATTTCATCGGAACTGGGCATCAGCCCGGGCAATCTGTACTACCACTTCCCCTCCAAGGACAAACTGGTCAACCACCTGTACGACCAGTTCGAGGCCTCGATCCTGTCCTTGCTGGATGCCGGCGGTGACGTGCAGGACATCGAAGACGCCTGGTTTTTTCTGCACACCCTGTTCGAGAGGGTCTGGGACCACCGTTTTCTCTACCGCGACCTCAATCACCTGCTCTCGGGCAACCGGCATCTGGAAACCCACTTCCATGTCGTGCTCGAGCGCAAGACGCAGGCACTGCGGCAGATGCTCGAATCGCTGGCCGCAGCCGGCGTGATGCAGATCAGCCCCGATTCGGTGCAAACGCTGTCGGCCAGCATGGCGGTGATGGTGACGTACTGGCTCAGCTACGAATACGTGCGCAATCCACGCCATGCCATGGAACCCGAAAGCGCCAGCCTGTCGATGAGCGGGGGCGCGCGCCATGTGCTGGGGCTGCTCACCCCCTACCTGACCAGTGCCGAACTGCAGCAGCACCTGATGGCCTTGACCTCCGCCTACGACGAAGGCCGGGCCTGAGCCGGGCAATCAGGCGAAACGCAGGCTGGCCAGCGTGAGCAAGCCGTCGAAAATCAGGTTGTCCACCAGTTCAAACTGGATGGACATGCTGGGCGCCATCTTCCATCCGGCACCGCCGGTCATGACGCACATCGGCTCCATGCCCGTGTGCCTGCGCAGGTGCTGCACCATGCGTTCACAGGCACCGGCAATGGCGAAGGTGCCGCCGCTGGTCAAGGCGTCGCTGGTGTTGGTGGGAAACATGCGCACCTCGCCGGTGGGCACGTGCAAGCCGGCCGTGCCGGATTCAAGGGCCCGCAGCATGATGCCGTGACCCGGCAGGATGAAGCCCCCCAGAAACTTGCCGTGCTGGTCGATGGCCTCCACGGTCACGGCAGTGCCCACCATGACCACCACCAGCGGGCGAACCTCGCCTTTGGCCAGCATGCGCTGGCGGGCACCCACCATGGCCACCCAGCGATCAGCGCCCAGGCGTGAAGGGTGGTCATAACCGTTGATCAGGCCGGCCTCGGCCTGTTCAGCCACCACCCACTGTGGGGCCACATCCCACAGCTCCATCTGCTCCTGCACGCGACGGCGCACCGCATCGCCCGCCACGATGCAGCCGATCATGCGATCGGGCACGGGCAGCTCGGCCCACGCCCCTTCGCTCAGCCGGTCAATGTTTTCCAGGAATTCCGCACCATGGGCCAGCAAGGCGGCTTGCGGATGGGCGCCGTCGTACAGGGCCCATTTGAGGCGGGTGTTGCCAACGTCGATGGCCAGAAGATTCATGCGCGCATGATAGCGGCACATCGCCCTGCGGCTTTCAGGCTGGGCCGCTGCCCAGCGTCTGGGCCCTGCGGATCGCGTCCTGGGCATCCTGTTCGTTGCGGACCAAGGCGTCACCGGCATCCACCTGCAGCAGCAGGCCTTGCACACGGGCGCCGTGTTCCACGGCAATCGAGACGTATTTCAGGTCACCCTGCACAAAGCAGCCGGCATGCAGCTCTACCCGGTCTTGTGCATGGATGTTGCCCGAAACCTTGCCGGCCACGATCACCCGCTGGGCCACCACATCGCCAACCACCTCACCGGACGGGCCGATCACCACCGACACCGGCTGCTCGCCCGCACACTGGACATGGCCCAGCACCCGTCCATCAATGCGCACACTCTCATTGAGCCGCAGATTGCCCTCGAACTCGGCATGGCGTCCGATCAGGGTGTCGAACTTCTCCTGGCTGAGCACGAGTGGGGTGCCTGGATTTTTCTTCTTGCCAAACATGTTTGTCTCCTGACTCAGGACCGCGACCAGCTCTGTATGGCCTTGACCGGGTGCATGGGTTGGTTGCGAAAGATGACTTCGTAATGCAGGTGCGGGCCAGTGGATCGCCCCGTGTTGCCCAGCAGGCCCAGGCGTTCCCCGGCACGGACTTCCTGGCCGGGCTGGACCAGCATCGACTGGAGGTGGGCGTAGCGTGTGACAAAGCCTTCGGCATGCTCGACCTCGACCATGTTGCCGTAGGCCCCGCTGTAACGTGCCCGAACCACGCGGCCTGCGGCCGTGGCCACGACCGGGGTTCCGACCGGCGCCACAAAATCGATGCCTTCGTGCATGCTGGGCAGGTGCGTCATTGGGTCGGGACGGATGCCGAACGAACTCGAGAGCAGGAACTCATCCTGGATCGGCAACGCCAGCGGCAAGACTTCAAGCCGGCCTTGCTGGCTTGCCCAGGCCTCATGGGTCTGCTCGACAGACAAGCGCACAGCACTGAACATGTCCCCAGCGCCCGCCAGCTGATCGGTCAGCGGAGCATGCCGCTCAGGCCAGAGCGGCAAGACTTTCAAAGGCCCGCCGCGCCCTTCTCGTGTGTCAGCCACACGCCCTGCAGATGGCGCCAGCGCCCCCAGTCCGATGCGGGCAAAAAACGCCTGGCGACTGCGCTCCATCTCTTGCAGGCGCGCCACCGTCTGCCCCAGCTGTTGCTGCAATTGCGCCAGTTGCGCGCTGTAGCTGGCCTCCAGGCTTTCCTGTTCCTGGCGGCTGGCCACACCGCCCATTTTCTGGGCCAGGCCTGGCGCGTGTTCGACCGCCAGCCTCAGGCCAAGCCACTGGAACACCCCCCCCAGCATGAACAAGACCGCCGCCGCCAACACCGTCGCTCCCAGGACCCTGCCCCGTGTGATCGACAGGGTGACCACCCGTGCCGTTGGTCCGGACACCCAGATCAGTTGCATGAAGTTTTCCTCTGTGATTGCCGACCATTTTAAGGAACATCTACCACCTAATATTTAATGAAATCGTGAAAACAGAATCTAAAAACAGCTCGATTTGCAGAGATATTCACAAATCAGGGCTGGCCATTGGACGTCACCTGGGTGCCAACAGCCCCACCGCGACACTTCCATAATGGCCCGATGTTTCCCTCGACATGGATTGCGCCGGGACTCTCCGGCATGGTGCGGGGCCGGCAACAG
>CAXRGK010000018.1:0-2911 GCA_964230145.1 Burkholderiaceae bacterium
CCCCGGCGAGGGCTGGACGCACGCCCCCTACGGTGGCGAGATCGACAACGGCGCCATGTACGGCCGCGCTACCGCCGTGAGCAAGAGCGACTTCTCCACTTTCACTTTTGCCACGCGTGCCCTCGAATCGCTGGGCCTGCCCCTCAAAGGCGGCGTGGAGCTGCACTTCACCTACGACGAGGAGTTCGGCGGCGAGATGGGGCCCGGCTGGCTGCTGGCCAAGGGCTTGACCAAGCCTGACCTGATGATCGCCGCCGGCTTTTCGTATCAGGTGGTCACCGCGCACAACGGCTGCCTGCAGATGGAAGTGACGGTGCAGGGCGAAATGGCCCACGCCGCCGTGCCCGACACCGGCACCGATGCGCTGCAGGGTGCGGTGCACATCCTGAACGCGCTGCACGCACTCAACGCCGATTACAAAAAGGTCACCTCCACGGTCGAAGGCATCACCCACCCTTATTTGAACGTGGGTCAGATCAGTGGCGGCACCAACACCAACGTCATGCCCGGCAAGGTGGTCTTCAAGCTCGACCGTCGCATGATCCCCGAAGAGAACCCGGCCGAAGTCGAAGCGTCCATCCGCAAGACCATCGAAGAAGCCGCCAAGAGCTTCAACCCGCCGCGAGGCGGCAAGCTGCTCAAGGTCGATATCCGCCGCATGCTGCTGGCCAACGCCATGAAGCCGCTCGCGGGCAACGCGCCGCTGGTCGATGCGATCCAGAAACATGGCGGCGAAGTCTTTGGCGAGCCCATCCCCGCCGTGGGCACCCCGCTCTACACCGACGTGCGCCTGTACGTGGAGCGCGGCATCCCGGGCGTGATCTACGGCGCCGGCCCCCGCACCGTGCTGGAAAGCCACGCCAAGCGCGCCGACGAGCGTGTGCAACTGGAAGACGTGCGCCGGGCGACCAAGGTGGTGGCACGCACGCTGCTGGATTTGCTGAACTGAGCGGCTGTACAAGGGCGTTTTGGGCGGCGCACTAACACCCAGCGACAGCAGCCAGCCCGCAATGCAGACACAATAGGCAGGTCAGTTTCAGCGTGTCCACACCATGACACGCCACGGACGCCCCGATTGGACGGCTCAGACCCAGCCGTCCTCGCCTTTTGTCAGACAAGGATTCCCATGCGCCCCCGCCTTTGGCCTGCCGCTGCGCCCACACCCGCCACCCGCACCCTCTATCGACCTGTTGCCCTGACCGCACTCGCATTGTCCTGTGCCTTGTTGCTGGCGGCTTGTGGCAAAGAACCCCAAGGTCCCGGACAGATGCCTCCCCCCCCCGTGGGCGTGGTGACGGTGGCGCCGGTCTCGGTACCGATCGAGATCGAACTGTCGGGCCGGCTCGAGCCGATCCGCACCGCGCAGGTGCGTGCACGGGTGACCGGCGTGGTGCAAAAACGCCTCTTTGCCGAAGGCGCCACGGTGCAAGCCGGCCAGAGCCTTTACCGCATCGACCCGGCCCCCTACAAAGCCGCCCTGGACAGCGCACAGGCCGCACAGGCCAAGGCCGAGGCCAGCCTCTCGCAAGCGCAGTCCACCCTGGACCGCACACGTGTGCTGGCCGAACTCAAGGCCATCAGCCCTCTGGCCTGGGACAACACCCAAGCCACCCACCGCGCCGCGCAGGCCGATGTGGCCGCGGCCAAAGCCGCTGTGCAGCAGGCACGCCTGAACCTGGATCACGCCTCGGTGCTGGCCCCCATCAGTGGCCGCATCGGCCGCTCGCTGGTGACCGAGGGTGCCTTGGTCAGCCAGGCTGAAGCCACACACCTGGCGACCATCCAGCAGGTGGACACGCTGATGGTGAACTTCACCCAGTCGGCGGCGGAGGCCATGCGCATCCAGCGCGCGATCGCGGCCGGTGAACTCAAGGGCAGCCATTCGGCCCAGGTCAAAGTGCTGCTCGACGACGGCAGTGTCTACGCGCAGCCTGGCCGCCTGATGTTTGCCGACATCGCCGTGGACCCGGCCACCGGTCAGGTGACGCTCCGCGCCGAAGTGCCCAACCCCAAAGGCGAGCTGCTGCCTGGCCTGTTTGTGAAGGTGCGCCTGCAGGTGGCCCGCAGCGAGCAGGCCATGGTGCTGCCGCAGCAGGCGGTCACGCGCGGCACGTCCGAAGACACCGTCATGGTGGTGGACGCCGAGGGCCAGGTCAGCAAGCGCCCGGTTCAGCTGGGCGGCCAACTGGGTGACACCCGCAACACCAGCGGACCACAGTGGATCATCACCAGCGGCCTGAAAGCGGGTGAACAGGTGGTGGTCGATGGCTTCCAGAAGATCCGGCCCAAGGCTGCGGTCAAGCCGGTGCCCTGGCAGCCTGCGGCTGCACCTGCCCTTGCCGCATCCTCAGCGGCGTCTGCAGCCAAGTAAACCCGGGAGTCCCACATGAATTCCCGGTTCTTCATCGACCGGCCCATCTTTGCATGGGTCATTGCCCTCTTCATCGTGGTGCTGGGCGCCGCCGCCATCACCAAGCTGCCCGTGGCGCAGTACCCCACGGTGGCGCCGCCGGCCATCGTGATCAACGCGACTTACCCGGGCGCTTCGGCGCAGGTGATGGAAGACAGCGTGCTGTCCGTCATCGAGCAGGAACTCAACGGCGCGCCCGGCCTGATCTACATGGAATCGGCCGCGGACGCCAGCGGCACCGGCACGCTCACGGCCACCTTCGAGCCCGGCACCGATGTGGCGATCGCGCAGATCGAGGTGCAAAACCGCCTCTCGCGTGCCACGCCCCGCCTGCCCTCTGCCGTCACGCAGCAAGGCGTGCGGGTGGACAAGGCGCGCTCGAACTTTCTGATGTTCGTGATGCTGACGTCCAGCAATGCCAACTGGGACCCGGTGGCGCTGGGTGACTATGCGGTACGCAACATCCAGCCCGAACTGCTGCGTGTGCCCGGCGTGGGCCAG
>CAXRGK010000019.1:0-16319 GCA_964230145.1 Burkholderiaceae bacterium
CGTCCGCCGGCCTCACCCCAGCCCATCCCGGCTTTGATCCCTTCTGGTCGTTTTACAGGTCCTTTTGGGCGCGCTCGATCAGGTCGCCGAAGACCGCTTCGTCACCCAGTTGCTGGGCGGCGAGCAGCGCCAGCTTGACGAGGAAGAGTTCCGATTTGTCTTCGCCCACCGCATCGATGGCGGTGGCGAGCTGGTCGTAGGCGGTTTCCAGCCCGCCAATGGTCAGTCCTGTGGTGTTCATGGGGCAACTCCCGAGGTGGCTTGTTTCAGGGCGGCGTTCAGGCGGTGGGCGTCCAGCGTCATCCAGCGGGCGCAGACGTGCTGGTCGGGGCGCAGCAGGTAGGCGGCGTCGTCGGTCCGCACGCCCCAGCGGGCGCGGGCACGGCCTTCGGTGTCAGACAAATGAATGGCCGATGCGTTGTGGGAGGCCGCCCCTGCGGCCGAATCGTTCGCGCGCAGGGGCGCGCTCCCACCAGAGGGCGTAATCAAGAGCACGCGCAGCTTCAGCCCCTTGGCCTGCCAGGCCTTCACGGCGGCCTGCACATCGGCGGGCACAGTCGAGCCGAAGACCAGCAGGTCAAAGCCGCCGCCCAGGTGGTCCAGCAGGAAGTCGTCGGCTCCGAGACGCACGTTGGCCGGTGGCGCGCCGTGCGCCGGGCCGCTCTGGAACAGCGCATTGTCGTCGCCGGCACTGTTCAGGACCGAACCGGTGTATTCGTGGGGGCGCGAGGTGCGCCAGTGGTAGAGCGGGCGCACAAAGGCTTCGGTGAGCGAAAGGGACAGCACCGCGTCGCGCAGCAGCCGGAAGCCGCGGCTGGGTGGCGTCATGAAGCGGGTGCTCTTGCCGGCTTCGTCGATGATTTCCCAGGCGGCGCCCACGCGCTCGGCGCTGTAGCTGGCCAGCAGGCTCTCGGGGGCCTGCCCGCTGCAAATCAGGCCCAGACGCCAGCCCAGCGCCTGCGCGTCCTGAAAGCCGGTGTTGGCGCCGCGCACGCCAAAGATCGGCAGCAGGTGGGCCGCATCGCCAATGAAGAGCGTGCGGCCAGCACGGTAGTCGGGCAGCGTGAGGGTGCGGGCCGAATAGACCGAGCACCAGTCCATCTCCCAGGGCTTGCCGCCGTGGCCGATCAGTTCGAGCTGGGCGTTGATGCGGGTTTTGAGCGATTCGGGGTCCAGCGCCTGCTCGGGCGTTTCGCCCTCGGGCAGCTGGTAGTCCACGCGCCAGATGTTCAAAGGCTCACGGTGCATCAGCACCGTGTTGCGCGGGTTCCATTCGGGGTCAAAAAACGCGAGGCGCTCGGTGGGCAGCGGCAGGTCGATGCGGATGTCGGCAATGACGAACTTGCCCTCGTAAGACGCGCCTTCGAGCTTGAGGTCCAGCAGCGTGCGGATGCCGGAGCGGGCGCCGTCAGACGCCACCAGCCATTCGGTCTCCAACGTGTAGGGGCCTTCAGGCGTGTCCACCTCGACCACGGCGTGGTCGGCATGCTGCACCAGACCGGTCACGCGGTTGCCCCAACGCAGCTCGATCAGCGGGTTCGCCTCGCAGGCGTCGACCAGAAACTCTTCCAGGAACTGCTGCTGCAGGTTGATCATGGGCCAGAAGCGGTCGTTGTCGTCCTGCGGCGCTTCCATGCGGAAGACGCGTTGGCCGCGGTAAAACGAATTGCCAAAGCGCCAAGGCAGCCCGTGCTGCGTGACGCGGTCGGCCACGCCGACCTGCTGCAGGATTTCCATGGAGCGGCGGGTGAAGACGATGGCGCGGCTGCCTTCGCTGACCTGCAGTTCCGATTCGAGCAGCACGCAGGGCACGCCATGACGGGCAAGCTCCAGGGCCGCCGTCATGCCGACCGGGCCACCGCCGGCGATCACCACCTTGTGGCGCTGCTGCGGGCCATGCTGCGAAGCCAGCCAGGGCTGGTGGATTTTGTAGTCGTAATAGATCGAGCGGCGCGGCTCGGTGGTGGGCTGGTGCATGCCTGTCTCCTGAAGCTGGCGGCAGTGTAAGGACACACCCGATCGTGCAATGTTACCTTTTGGGGACAATTGGCATACACACCCCACTTTTGTTCATGGATGCCCATGGTAGATTTCCCAAGGGCTCCAACAGCCCAGAAAAAGGGAATGGAATGGTGCACAACAAAAACAGTGAACGGCTGCTTCGCATCGGCCATGCGCTGCTGACCCCGCGGGTGAAACGATGGGCCGGGTGGCTGGCCCTGGTGTGGGTGCTGTTGGCCCTGCTGGCTTATTTTGTGGCGCCGCCTCTGGCGAAATCCGTGCTGACCGATCGGCTCAGCCAGTCGCTGGGGCGTGAAGTCTCCATTCAGGACATCTCGGTCAACCCGCTGACCCTGTCGGCGCGGGTCAACGGTTTTTCGGTCAAGGACCGGTCGGGCGGCGAGCAACTGGGCTTTGAACAGCTGCACATCAACTTCTCGGGGTTCTCCATCGCCCAGGCCGGCATCGTGGTGGATGAACTGCGCCTTCAGGCCCCGCATGTGGCGATCGCGCGCCTGGCCGATGGCCGGTATGACATCTCGGACCTGCTGGACCGATGGCTGGCCCCCAGCGACAAGGGCCCCACCCCCCTGCCCCGCTTCTCGCTCAACAACATCCAGATCAGCGAGGGCCGCTTGGAACTGGACGACCGTCCCAAAGGGGTGCGCCACGAGGCCAAGGACATCGGGTTCAGTCTGCCCTTCATTTCCAGCATGCCGTACAAGGCCGATGTGTTTGTGCTGCCCGCGTTCTCGGCCACGCTGGACGGCTCCAGCCTGGCGTTCAAGGGCAAAAGCAAACCCTTTTCAAAAACCCACGACAGCGAGCTTGAACTGCAGCTGCGGGGCCTGGATCTCGCACGTCTTCAGCCCTACCTGCCGTCCAGTCTGCCTGTCAGGCTTCGGGCGGGCCTGCTGGCTTCGGATCTGAAAATCGGCTTTTCCCAGCCCCCCGACGGCGCAGCCGCCCTCAGCCTGAGCGGCACAGCGCAGCTGCAGGACCTGCAGATGTCCGAAGCCTCCGGCGCCCCTTTTCTGAGCCTGGACAAGCTGGAACTGGGCTTGCAGCACGCCGAGCCGCTCCAAGGCCAATGGACCTTCGAGCAACTGGGTCTGGAGGGGCTGCTGGTGGGACAAAGCCAACAGAACACCGGCGCCCCCCTTCGCCTCGAAAAACTCCTGGTCCAGCAAGCCCGGCTGGATGTGCCTGCCCATCGCCTGGACGCCACGCAATTGCTCGCAACAGGGCTGCAGACGCGGCTCGAGCGCAGTCCCAGTGGCGAGGTGACATGGATCACGTTGCCGCAGGGTGCGTCGCCTGCCGCCGCTCTACCCGGCCAGCAGCAGTCTCGCGGATCGGGCGCCGACTGGGTGGTACGGGCAGACCGCCTGGCACTCGAATCTTCGGCCCTGCACTTCGATGACCGAAGCCTTTCACCCGCCGCGGTGCAGCACCTGGCCGAGGTCAACCTCAGCGTGGCCCCATTCGACAGCACGCCAGGCCACCCCAACGCCCTCACCCTGGCAGCCAACGTCAACCAGACCGGAAAACTCCAGGCCACGGGCACCCTGCAATGGCAGCCCCTGGCGGTCAGGCTCCAGCTGGACACCCGGGCCTTGCCAGTGTCGCCCCTGCAGGGCTACATCGACCCCTACCTGAACGGTTCTGTGGTTCAAGGTCTGGTTTCCAGCCAAGGTGCGCTGAACATCGAGCCGCAAGAAGGCACGCTCAGGGCCACCTACAAGGGCAACCTGACGCTGGGCCAGTTCAACGCCACCGACAAAGCCAACCAAGCGGATTTCCTCAAATGGAAATCCCTGTATTTCGGCGCAGTGGACTTTGCGCTCGAACCCCTGCATTTGCGCATCGGCGAGGTGGCCCTGACGGACTTTTATTCCCGGCTGATCCTCAACCAGGACGGCCGGCTCAACCTGGCGGACATGGTCCGCTTGCCACCCGCGCGCGACAAGGTAGCCGAAGGCCAAAACCCAGCCAGCACCACGCGTCCCCTGCCCATCCAGATTACGAAAGTCACGCTCCAAAACGGCCAGGTGAATTTTTCGGACCACTTCGTACGCCCCAACTACAGCGCCAACATCACCCGGCTGGGGGGCAGTGTGAAGAACCTGTCTTCAGAGGCAGACACGCTGGCCGATCTGGATCTGCGCGGCAGTTATGCGGGCAATGCGCCTGTGCACATTTCTGCCCGACTCAATCCACTGTCGGACAAAAAATTCCTGGACCTCAAGGCAGAAGTCTCCAGCATCGACCTGGTCGAGCTCTCTCCCTACTCCGGCAAATACGCCGGCTACAACATCGACAAGGGCAAACTGTCGCTGAACGCCAGCTACAAACTCCAGGACCGCCAGCTGACGGCCGACAACCGGCTGTTCATCGACCAACTCACCTTCGGCGAAAAAGTCGAAAGCCCGGACGCCACCCAGTTGCCCGTGCACCTGGCCATCGCGCTGCTCAAGAACAACCGCGGAGAAATCGACATCAACCTGCCGATCTCCGGCTCGCTGGACGACCCCCAGTTCTCCATTGGCGGCTTGATCTTCAAGGTCATCGCCAACCTCTTCGTCAAAGCCGTCACCTCGCCGTTTGCACTGCTGGGCTCACTCTTCGGTGATGGCCAGGAGCTGTCGCACATCGGCTTCGCCCCCGGGCGCGCCAGCCTGGACGAGGCCGCCCTCAAGACACTGGACACATTGGCCAAGGCCATGCGCGAACGCGAAGGGCTGAAGCTGGAGATCAGCGCCAGCGCTGACAGCAAACTCGACGAAGAAGGCCTGCGCAAGGCCGCGCTGGAGCGCGCCATGCAAGCCGAAAAACGCAAGGACATCACGCACAAGCCCCGCGAAAGCGTGACGCCGCAGGATCTGCAGATCACCGCTGGCGAATACGCCACCTACCTCACGCGCGCCTATAAGCAGGCCCGTTTTCCCAAACCGCGCAACCTGATCGGCCTGCCCAAGGAACTGCCGGTGGCCGAAATGGAAAAACTGATGCTGACCCAGCTGTCAGTGGGTGAAGAAGACCTGCGCGCATTGGCCACCGCACGGGCACAGACCGCCCAGTCCTGGCTGGTGGAACAGGGTGGTTTGCCGCTGAGCAGGATCTTTTTGCTGCCTATCCAGATCGCAACGGCATCGGGTACGGCGCCGGACGCTGGCCGCAACAGGGTGGACTTTTCCTTGCGCTGAGTCAGCGGCGCCGCGCTCAGTCGGTGGCGTTGCCCAGCAGCCAGGCCACCAGCTCCTTGTGGCCCGATACCCCCAGCTTGCGGTACAGGCGCTTGGTGTAGGTCTGGGCGCTGGCCGCGGTCAGGCCCAGGCGCTCGGCCAGCGCTTGGGTGGACAGGCCCTGCAGCAGGCCTCGCACCACATCTTCATCGCGTGCAGTCAGCACAGGGCCGCGCAGGGCCAGGCGGTCCATCATGAGCGCCATCAGATCGCTGCCGAGCACCTGACCGGTGTAGTGCAGGCGCACCGCCTGCACGATCAGGGGGGCCAAGGCCTGCACCGTGGCGATCTCGGTGTCGCTGAACAAGCCATGCTCCAGCCCCCGGTACAGATTCACCGACAGCCAGCGCCGACCTTCGTGCAGCGACAGGATGGCCAGGCGCTCGGCCACCTGCGGCAGCGCGTAGCAGGTCTGCCGGTATTCCGGATGCGGCACATCGCTGGCCGCCTGTCGGTGCAGCACGATGTGCGGCCGCTGCGGCGGCGCCTTTCGGGCAGCAGCTTCGTGGGCCTGCATGGCTTGTTGCGCTCCGTCGAGACGGTAAAAGCGCTGCACATAGGCCTGCGAAATGTCCGGCAGTTCGCGCGTGCGGGCACGGTCCCCCACAGCCACGGTGCGCGGGCGACCCGTGCCTTCAAACGAAAAGATGGTGCACTGCGCCAGAGGCACCAGCGGCCCCAGCAGGTGCAGCACGTCTTCGGCCACAGCATGGCGGTCAGACAACCCCAGCTTGGCCAGCAAAGCGCTCACCTGCGTCAGCGGCAACGCCAGCGTGCTCCCGCCCGATGGCGGGCACACCCAGAAGACGCTGCTGATCGCGCTGGAAGACGTGACGGGCGACAGATCGGACATGCGCGCATGGTAGCCGCACAGCTCCCCACAAAGAGGCCTCGGTTATTCTCACCCGCATGCCTTTCTCGCTTGCATCCCCCGCCCACCATGAGCTGATCATCAAGAAAAGCCGTTTCATCGCCTGCGTCGAACCCGTGACAGGACGAGAGCAGGCGCAGCTGCGCGTGGCGCAGCTCAAGGCCCAGCACCCGGATGCCGCCCATGTGTGCTGGGCGCTGCTGGCGGGTGGTCAATCGGCCGCCAACGACGACGGCGAGCCCGGTGGCACCGCTGGCCGCCCCATGCTGGACGTGCTGCGCCATCAGGACTTGCAGGGCGTGCTGGCCACCGTGGTGCGCTATTTCGGCGGTATCAAGCTTGGTGCAGGCGGCCTGGTTCGGGCCTACACCGATGCGGTGGCGCAGGCCTTGCTTGCTGCAGAAAAAATCCCCGTGGTCAAGCGCATCCATCTGGCCTGCAGCGTGCCCTACGCGCTTGAAGGCCTGGTGCGGCGCGAAGTCGAACTCGCTTTGGCCGAGCTGCTGGAGGTGGAGCACGGCAGCGTGGTCACCCTGCGCTTTGCACTGCCCCAACCGCAGGCCCCGCATCTGATGCAGCGTCTGGGCGACAGCGGACGGGGCCAGCTGGTCTGGCTGGACGCGGATAATGCCGCCCATGCCTGAACAAGAACCGCTGAACCAGCCCCGGTCCAAGACCGATCTCTTTGTCTCTTTCACCCTGCTGGCCCTGCAGGGCTTTGGCGGCGTGCTGGCGGTGGTGCAACGCGAACTGGTCGAGAAAAAACGCTGGATGACGCGCGAGCAGTTTGTCGAGGAATGGGCGGTGGCCCAGATCATGCCTGGCCCCAATGTGGTCAACCTCTCTTTGATGATCGGCGGTCGCTACTTTGGTCTGCCGGGTGCACTGGCCGGACTGGCGGGCATGCTCTGCGCCCCCCTGGTCGTGGCATTGCTGCTGGCCATGGCCTTTGGCACGGTGTCAGACGCAGCCTGGGCCCAGGGGGCCCTGCGCGGCATGGGTGCGGTATCGGCCGGACTGATTGCCGGCACCGGCATCAAACTGATTTCCGCCCTGAGATCCAATCCGATGCGCATGCCCGTCTGCATCGCATTGGCGGCACTGAGCTTTGCAGGCGTGGCCCTGCTGCGCCTGCCTCTGGCCTGGGTGCTGCTTGGCACGGGCGCGCTGGGCTGCGGCTGGGCCTGGGTACAACTGGCCCGTCAGGCAGGAGAGCATGCATGAATCCGGTATTGCACCTGAGCAGCGCCGACTGGCTGGACATGTTCCAGCATTTCGCTTCGCTGTCGCTGCTGGCGGTGGGGGGCGCCATCACCACCGCGCCCGACATGCACCGCTATCTGGTGGACGAGACCCATTGGCTGAGCGACGCGCAGTTCACCTCGTCGATCGCTCTGGCGCAAGCCGCACCCGGGCCCAACATCCTGTTCGTGGCCCTGATGGGCTGGAATGTGGGCCTGAACGCTGGCGCAGGACTGGGCGGCGGTGGCCAGAGCGCTGCACTGGCCGCCATGGGCGTGCTGGTGGCCATGCTGGGCATCATGTTGCCCTCCTCCATCCTGACCTACACCGCCACACGCTGGGCGCACCAGCACCGCGACAACATCGGTATACGCGCCTTCAAGGCCGGCATGGCCCCCATCGTGATCGCCTTGCTCCTGGCCACCGCCTGGCTGCTGACTGCGGCACACCACCAGCCCGCCCGTGACTGGCCCCTCTACGCCCTGACCACTGCGACCATGCTGCTGGTCTGGCACACCAGGATTCACATGCTCTGGCTCATTGGCGCTGGTGCCTTGCTGGGTGCCCTGGGCATCGTCTGAGAAACACCATGAATTTCAACTCCGCTGAGCAGTTCATCGCGCATGTGGCCGCCCGCAACCCGGGCCAGCCCGAATTCCTGCAGGCCGTGACCGAAGTCATCGAAAGCCTGTGGCCCTTCATCGAAAAGCACCCCCAATACGCGGAACAAAGCCTGCTCGAACGTCTGGTCGAACCCGAGCGGGTGGTGATGTTCCGTGTCAGCTGGGTTGACGATGCCGGCCAGGTCCAGGTCAACAAGGGCTACCGCATCCAGCACAGCATGGCAATTGGCCCCTACAAGGGCGGTCTGCGGTTTCATCCCACCGTCGATCTCTCGGTGCTCAAGTTTCTGGCTTTCGAGCAGACGTTCAAGAATGCCCTGACCACTTTGCCCATGGGTGGCGGCAAAGGCGGCGCGGACTTCGACCCCAAGGGCAAGAGCAACGGCGAGATCATGCGCTTTTGTCAGGCATTCGCGACAGAGCTGTCTCGCCACGTCGGCTCCGACACCGACATCCCGGCAGGAGACATCGGCGTGGGGGCCCGCGAAGTGGGCTACATGGCCGGCATGTATAAAAAACTGACCAACAGCGCCGCGAGCGTCTTCACCGGCAAGGGCCTGAGTTTCGGCGGCTCGCTGATCCGCCCGGAAGCCACCGGCTACGGCACGGTGTACTTTGCCGACGAGATGCTCAGAACGCGGGGCAAGTCCTTCCAAGGCCTGCGCGTGTCGGTTTCCGGTTCAGGCAACGTGGCGCAGCATGCGGTCGAAAAAGCCATGGCGCTGGGGGCCACGGTCATGACGGTCTCCGATTCGGGCGGCACCGTGATCGATCAAGCTGGCTTCACTCCCGAAAAACTCGCCCTGCTCAAGCACATCAAAACCCAGGAACATGGCCGCGTGAGCGACTACGCCGCACGCGTTGGCGCCCGCTATGAGGCGGGCCACAAACCCTGGGCAGTCAAGGTCGATGTGGCCCTGCCCTGCGCGACGCAAAACGAACTGGATCTGGAGGACGCCCGCTTGCTGCTGGGCAACGGCGTGCTCTGCGTGGCCGAAGGCGCGAACATGCCGGCCACACTTCAGGCGGCCCGCGCCTTTGAAGCCGCTGGTGTGCTTTATGCGCCAGGCAAGGCCTCCAATGCCGGTGGCGTGGCCACCTCTGGCCTGGAGATGAGCCAGAACGCCCTGCGCCTGTCCTGGAGCCGCGAAGAAGTGGACCAGCGCCTGCAGTCGATCATGAAAAACATCCACGCGGCCTGCCTGCAATACGGCCGGCACGCAGATGGCCGCGTGAGCTACATCGATGGCGCCAACATCGCCGGCTTCGTGAAGGTCGCCGACGCCATGCTGGCGCAAGGGGTGATCTGAGCGTCCTGCTCAGTGCGGGTTTTCGAAGAACACGGTGTTCGAATAGTCGCTGACCTCGAAATACACCTTCTTCTCGCCCGGATCCACCTGCATGTTCAGGTTTTCGTCGAGCACACCATAACCGTAGCGGTAGGCGCGGGGCGTCTTGTCTTCGGTGCCCAGGGCTGTGCTGACCTTGTCGACCTTGAGGAAGCGGCGCACCACCTTGTCGCCGGCATAGACTTCCATGACGCCATTGGTGCCGGTCCAGTTCTGGATGTCGCGGCTGATCTTGTTTTGTTGCTCCTGCGTGCAGGCCGACAGCAACACGGCCAGACCCGCCACAGTCAGTGTCAAACGGTTCATTGGTATTCTCCCTTTGGAAATGTCGCGCGGGTCAGCCGCGCTGGCGCAGCGCCTCGTACAGGCACACGCCACTGGCCACCGACACATTGAGGCTGTCCACAGCCCCCTTCATGGGGATGTGCACCAGCTCGTCACAGGTCTTGCGCGTGAGCTGGCGCATGCCCGGGCCTTCGGCGCCCAGCACCAGCGCCGTGGGGCCTTTGAGCTCCACCTGGTAAATGGACTTTTCTGCCTCACCGGCGGTGCCGATGATCCAGATGTTGCGTTCCTTGAGTTCGTTCAGGGTGCGCGCCAGGTTGGTCACCATGAAGTACGGTACCGTCTCGGCGGCGCCGCTGGCCACCTTGGAGACGGTGGCGTTCAGGCCGGCGGCATGGTCCTTGGGGGCAATCACGGCGTGGGCTCCGGCACCATCGGCCACGCGCAGGCATGCGCCCAGATTGTGCGGATCGGTCACGCCGTCGAGCACCAGCAGCAAGGGGGGCTCTTTCAGGCTGTCGAGCAGGTCATCGAGCGAATGGGCCTGTTCCATGGGCTTGACCAGCGCGGCCACGCCCTGGTGACCATGGCTGCCAGCCAGCTTGGACAGGCGCAGGCCGTCGGCCTCGATCAGACGCACACCCGCCTCCTTGGCGCGGTCGATGAACTGGCGCATGCGGGCATCGCGGCGGGAGGCTTCGAAATACACCTCGATGACGGATTCGGGCGCAACTTTCAGGCGCACGCCCACGGCATGAAAGCCGAACAGCACTTTGGGGGAAGACATGCCCGGATTATCCCTGCTCAGGAATGCGTCAGGAACATTGTGAGAGGCCGCCCCTGCGGCCGAAGCTCTTTCGCGCGCAGGGGCGCGCTCCTACACGGCTGCTTCGGCAAGGGTCCCGGCCTCGATGGTCAGGCACCGCTCGCAGCGCTGGGCCAGCTGCCGGTCGTGGGTGACCAGGACCAGCGTGGTGCCATGCTCGCGGTTGAGGGCGAACATCAGGTCCATGATGGCGGCGCCAGTGGCATGGTCCAGACTGCCGGTAGGCTCGTCGGCCAGCAGCAGATCGGGTTGGACCACAAAAGCCCGGGCCAGCGCGACACGCTGCTGCTCGCCACCCGAGAGCACCTTGGGCCGGTGCTGCAGCCGCTCACCCAAACCGACGCGTTGCAGCATCACGGTGGCCTGCGCCCTGGCGTCGGACACACCGGCCAGTTCAAGGGGGAGCATCACGTTTTCCAGCGCCGTCAGGTTGGGCATGAGCTGAAAACTCTGGAAGACAAAGCCCACATGGCGGGCGCGCAGGGCAGCGCGCTGGTCTTCGTCCAGCGCAAACAGGTCCTGCCCGGCCAGCTGCACCGTGCCGCTGGAAGGTATGTCCAGCCCGGCCAGGATGCCCAGCAGCGTGCTTTTGCCCGAGCCGGAAGCGCCCACGATGGCCACCGTCTGCCCGGCGCCGAGGGCAAATGAGATATCGCGCAAAATGGCGAGCTTGCCACTCGCGTCCTGCACTTCCTTGCACAGGCCGCGCACGGCCAAAATGGATTCAGGCATGACTGCACCTCTGTTCAACCGTCGTCACTTTAACGCGAGCGCGCTGGCCCTGGCCGGCGGGGGTTTTGGCATGGCGGCGCTGGCCGCCAAAGCCCGCAAGCTTCTGGTGCTGGGTGACTCGCTGAGCGCCGAATACGGCCTGCCGCGCGGCACCGGCTGGGTGGCCTTGCTCCAAAAGCAGCTCGATCAGAGCCACCCCGGCACGGTGATCGTCAACGCCAGCATCAGCGGCGAGACTACCTCGGGCGGACGCTCGCGACTGCCGGCCCTGCTCCAGCAGCACCAGCCCACCCATGTGATCATTGAATTGGGTGGCAACGACGCCTTGCGCGGTCTGTCGCTGGCCATGACCGGCGACAATCTGAACTTCATGGCCAAGGCTGCCAAAGCTGCCGGGGCCAAAGTGTTGCTGCTGGGCATGCAGATGCCGCCCAACTACGGCCCCGAAGTCACCCGCCAGTTTGCAGCGCTGTTCCCGGCCACGGCCAGGGCGACCGGGGCAGCGCTGGTGCCCTTCTTTTTGAAGGGGGTGGGCGACGATGCCGACCCGCTGCGCTGGTTCCAGGCCGACCGCATCCACCCCAATGAGGCTGCCCAGCCGCGCTTGCTGGCCAATGTCTGGCCGGAACTGAAAAAACAACTGCAATGAGTGTTCACCTGATTTCAGCCCTGGAGGCCATGGCCCGCTACGACCAGTTCGACGCGGTCATCGACGCCCGCTCCGAAGGCGAACATGCCGAAGACCACCTGCCGGGCGCGCTGAACTGGCCTTCGCTGAACAACGAAGAGCGCATCCAGGTCGGCACGCTCTATAAACAGGTCAGCCCCTTCGAAGCGCAGAAGATCGGGGCTTCTTTGGTGGCCGCCAACATCTCGCGCCACATCCAGACGCATGTGCTGGACAAGGCCAGGAACTGGCAACCTCTGATTTACTGCTGGCGCGGCGGCAAGCGCAGCAACTCGCTGGCGCTCATCCTGGGTCAGATCGGTTTCAAGGTGCACCTGATCGAAGGGGGCTACAAGGCCTTTCGCAAGGCCGTGATCGAAGACACGCCAGAGCGGGTCAGACCGCTGCAGTTTCGCGTGCTGTGCGGCCCCACCGGCTCTGGAAAAACCCGGCTGTTGCAGGCGCTGGCCGCACAGGGCGCGCAGGTGCTGGATCTGGAAGCGCTGGCCAGCCACCGCGCATCGGTGCTGGGCGTGATCCCGGGGCGGCCCCAGCCCACGCAAAAGGCATTTGAAACCTTGCTGTGGGATGCCCTGCGCCGGCTGGACCCGCGGCGCCCCGTGTTTGTCGAGGCCGAAAGCAAGAAGGTGGGCAACGTCACCGTTCCCGACAGCCTGATCCAGGCCATGCGCGCCAGCCCCTGCGTGCGGCTGGAGCTGTCACTGCAGGGCCGCGTGCAGCTGCTGATGGAGGACTATGAGTATTTCGTGAAGGACGCCGCTTTCTTCTGCGAACGGCTGGATCGCCTGACCGACCTCAAGGGCCACGCCGTGGTGGATGACTGGAAGGCCCGCGTCCATGCGGGACAGATCGCCGAGGTGGTGGCCGAACTGCTGGAAAAACACTACGACCCAGGCTACGAAACCTCGACGGCGCGCAATTTCAGGCAATACCCGGACGCACTGAAACTGGCCTTGTCCGGGCCGGATGCAGACGCCATGGCTCAGGCGGCATCCACCCTCTTGCAAGGGTCGCGCTGAAGCTCTGCACAGGCAATCAACCTTCCTGCTGCCATGCCACCGCCCCCCGGTACGCATGCCAGCTGGCATGTCCCAGCCAGGGACCCACCACGATCAGGCCCAGCATCCAGTAGGACATGAAGGACAGCACCACCATCACGCTGAGGATCAGGCCCCACAGCAGCATGACCGCCAGCTCGCCAAAGAACACCCGCACACTGGTGATGCCGGCGCTGATGGCATCGGTATCTCGGTCCAGGATCATCGGGATCGACACCACGGAGATGGCGTACACCAGCGTGGCGAAGATGCCCCCGACAAACAGGTAGACGGCCACGAAGTCGAGGTTGTCGGGGTTGAAGATTGCTTCGAGGACGCCCGTCGTGGACGGCATGCCGGTGTTGAAAAACACCGCAAACACCACCAGCGAGGCCCGGCCCCACAGCAACTCGAGCACCATGAGCACCAGCACCAGCATGGACATGCTCTTGATGTGGCCGTCCCAGCAGGTCAGGGAAGCTGCCAGATCAGGCGCTTGCCCTTGTTCACGGCGACGGCTGACTTCGTACAGGCCCATCGCCAGGAACGGCCCCACCAACAGGCAGCCAGAGACCATGGACAGGGTGTATTCAGGGCTGCGCCGAAACACCATGGCCAGGACCTGCGCCATGGCCCAGAAAGCCAGGCCATAAAACAGGCCAATGCCCGGGCTGGCGCGCAGGTCACCGAAACCCAAGGCCAGCCAACGCCAAGGGGCTGACAGGGGCAGCAACCTCAAGCGTGCCTTGGGTCCCTCGTCCGGCGGCGGGACATAAGGCTGATCCATGACAGGGAGTTCAGGCTCTTGCGGGTTTTGCTGTTCTGACATGAGGCATCCGGTACTGCAATGACCCCTTCAGGCTAAACCGCAGCCTGCGGTTTGCCCACTGCGGAAAACCCCATCGTCATGAGGGGCACATCGCCCTCGCATTCAGGCGGGCAAATGCCGCTGCAAGGCCGTCTGCACATCCGCGATCAGCGCCTGGGCCGATTCCAGTCCCATGGAGAAACGCACCAGATGGCCTTTTTGAAGTTGCGGATGCTCTCGACTGCGCATGCTGGCCAGGTCGTAGGGCACCACCAGGCTCACCGGCCCGCCCCAGCTGTAGCCGATGCGAAACAGCTGAAGGTCATCGCAAAAAGCATCCACCTGGGCCTGGCTGTAACGGGCATCGAGCAGCACGCTGAACAGGCCTGCCGCCAGACCTGACCTGCCCTGTCCGGCGCAGACGCTTTGCCAATGGGTGTGCCCGGGCGCTCCATCGAAGGCCGGGTGCAGCAGTTGTACGCATTGCGCCTGTCGCTGCCACCAGTCGGCCAGTGCGCGGGCGGTGCGGTCCTGCGCCGCATAACGCAGCCCGATGCTGGGCAGAGCACGCAGCACGGCCTCGGCGTCATTGGCCCCCACCCCCAGGCCCAGGCGCATGTGGCAGAGCTTGATCTTCAGGTGCAGGGCTTCGTCTCGGGTGATGACGCTGCCCATCAGCACATCGCCGCCGCCGCTGGGGTATTTGGTGAGCGCCTGCACACTGATGTCCACCCCGAGTGAGCCGTTGCCCTGCAGATCAAATGGGGCAAACGCCAGCCCGGCGCCCCAGGTGTTGTCGAGCGCGCAGGTCACGCCACGGGCGCGGCAAATGCGCACCAGCTCGATCAGATCTGGGAACTCCATGGTCACCGAGCCGGGCGCCTCCAACCAGACCAGGCGTGTGCGTTCGGTGATGCGCCCAGCCAGATCGTTCGGGTTCATCGGGTCGTAGTACGCATGTGCAATGCCCCAGTGACGCAACTCCCCTTCGGCCAGGGCCTTGTTGGGGCCGTAGGCGTTGTCGGGAATCAGCACCTCGTCACCACTTTGAAGCAGCGCCAACGCCGTGTTGGCGATGGCCGCCAGCCCACTGGGCACCAGGACGCACTGAAGACCCCCTTCGAGCGCGCACAGGCGCTCTTCGAGCAGGTAGGTGGTGGGCGTACCGTGCAGGCCGTAGGTGTAGCCGCTTTTGTTCTTCCATTCGCGCGAGCGCATGGCGGCCACGTTCGGAAAGTAGACCGTGGAGGCCTTGAACACGCCCGGTTGTGGCGCTTCAAAGCCGACCGGTGGCGTGTACGGATGGTGGATCAGGTGGGTGGTGTCGGGATGGTCGTGCATGCTTGCATGCTAGCCGTTTTGGACACAAAAAAGCCCGGCGCACAGGCCGGGCTGATCAGGCAACGGGAAGTGCTCAGATCTTCCACTTCTCCATGAGCTTTTCAGGGCGCATGTTGTCATAGGGCTCGAAAGGCTGATGGATCCAGGGGTTGGTCGGCAGGAAGTCGACCGAGTAGTCGGGCTGAAAAGTGGACACGCCCTTGGTCCAGATCACGGCGCTCTTGAGTTCGGTGATCGGCTTGTAGTTGTTCTTGAGCTGGTCCACCACCGCCTTGAGCGTGTGACCGGTGTCGGCCAGATCATCGACCAGCAGAACCTTGCCGGCGATTTCGCCCTTGGGGGTGGTGATGTAGCGGGCGATGTCCAGGTGGCCCTGCACTGTGCCGGCCTCGGCGCGGTACGAGCTGGTGGACATGATGGCCAGCGGCTTGTCGAAAATGCGCGAAAGGATGTCGCCGGGGCGCATGCCACCGCGGGCCAGACACAAAATGGTGTCGAATTGCCAGCCAGACTGGTGAATCTTGAGCGCGAGCTTCTCGATCAGGTTGTGGTACTCGTCATAGCTCACATACAGGTGCTTGCCGTCTTCGGTCAACATGTGGGGTTCTCCAGTAAACAGTTCGGATGTGGGGTGCCGGGCAATCAGGCCAGGAAGGGGTGGTGCATCAGGATCGTGTGGTCACGGTCCGGGCTGGTGGACACCATGTGGATCGGCACACCGGTCACCTGCTCGATGCGCTGCAAGTAAAGGCGGGCGTTGGTCGGCAGCTGGTCGAACTGGGTCACGCCCACGGTCGAATCGCTCCAGCCTTCGATGGTTTCGTAGATGGGCTCGCAACGGGCGATCTCGTCGGCGCCCATGGGCAGGATGTCAATCGTTTCACCGTCCAGCATGTAGCCGGTGCACAGCTTGAGTTCCTTCAGGCCGTCGAGTACGTCCAGCTTGGTGATGCACAGGCCGGTCAGTCCGTTGACCTGGGCGCTGCGCTTCAAAAGCGCGGCGTCGAACCAGCCGCATCGGCGGGCGCGGCCGGTGGTGGTGCCTTTTTCGGCGCCCACGGTGGCCATGTGCCAGCCAGGTGTGCCGTCCTTTTCCCACTCGAGTTCGGTCGGGAACGGGCCGCCACCCACGCGGGTGCAGTAGGCCTTGGTGATGCCCAGCACATAGTGCAGCATGCCCGGCCCCACGCCCGAGCCTGCTGCCGCATTGCCGGCCACGCAGTTGCTCGACGTCACAAAGGGGTAGGTGCCGTGGTCGACGTCGAGCAGCG
>CAXRGK010000020.1:0-3492 GCA_964230145.1 Burkholderiaceae bacterium
GAGTTCAGACGTGTGCTCTTCCGATCTCTGCAGCAGCTGGCGATCGAGCGCGTCGATCTGCACGCGCAGCTCGCCCAGGGCTTGGGATTGAACGGGTTGTTGGCTCATTCAAGCTCCCTTGGCTTCAAACTCGCGCATGCAGGCGATCAGGGCCTGCACGCCTTCGATGGGCATGGCGTTGTAAATGCTCGCGCGCATGCCGCCCACCGACTTGTGGCCCTTGAGCTGCAGCAGGCCAGCGGCCTTGGCAGCGGTCAAGAAAGCGGCGTTGCGCGGATGGGCTGGATCGACCAGCGGCTGACCGTCATCGCCGCGCAGGAAGAAGGGCACGTTCATGCGCGAACGGCAGGCCTTGTCGACCTTGTTGACATAGAGCTGCGAGCCGTCGATGTAGCGGTACAGCAACTCGGCCTTGGCGATGTTGCGCTGCTCCATGGCGGCAATGCCGCTCAATTGGCCTTCTGTTTGTGCCTTGAGCCACTGGAACACCAGCCCTGCGATGTAGATGCTGTAGGTGGGCGGCGTGTTGTACATCGACTGGTTGTCGGCCACCAGCTTGTAATCGAAGGCACTGGGGCAGACACTCAGGGCGCGGCCGATCAGGTCTTCGCGCACGATGACGAGCGTCAGGCCTGCCGGGCCGAGGTTTTTCTGGGCGCCGCCAAAGACCAGGCCCACGCGCGTCCAGTCCACCGGGCGGGAAGCCACATGCGAGGAAAAATCCACCACCAGCGGGGCGTCGCAACCGAGCGCCTTGAGGTCCGGCAGTTCGTGGAATTCGACGCCGTGAATCGTTTCGTTGCCGCAAATGTGCACATAGCGGCTGTCTGCACCAATTCGCCAACCGGCGGGGGCGGGCAGGGTGGTGAAACCGTCGGCCTGCGCCGTGGCCGCCACGCGGGCATTGCCGTACTTGCCGGCTTCCTTGTGAGATTTCTGGCTCCAGCTGCCGGTCAGCACGAAATCCATCGCGCCGCCTTGCGAGAGGTTCAGTGGCACGATGGCGTTTTCGGCCAGGCCGCCGCCTTGCATGAACAGGATGCGGAAATTCGCCGGTACCGCCAGCAGCTCGCGCAGGTCGGCTTCGGCCTGTTCGTAAATGCTGATGAACTCCTTGCCGCGATGGCTCATCTCCATCACGCCCATCCCGCTGCCATGCCAGTCCAGCATTTCACTGGCCGCCTGTTGCAGCACGGCTTCGGGCATGGCGGCCGGGCCGGCCGAGAAGTTCCAGGCGCGGGTCATTCGGCAGCCTCGGCAGCGGCGTCGTCGCCGTCCTCGGACTTTTCGTTGGCGTCGTTTTCGACGATGCGCTGCAGGCCCGAAAGCTTGGCGCCTTCGTCCAGGCTGATCAGCGTCACGCCCTGCGTGGCGCGGCCCAGTTCGCGGATCTCGGCCACGCGCGTGCGCACCAGCACGCCGGTGTCGGTGATCAGCATGATCTCGTCATCGGCGTGCACCAGCGTGGCGGCCACGACCTTGCCATTGCGCTCGCTTTGCTGGATGGCGATCATGCCTTTGGTGCCGCGGCCGTGGCGGGTGTATTCGACGATGCTGGTGCGCTTGCCGTAGCCGTTTTCGGTGGCCGTGAGCACACTCTGCTGTTCGTCTTCGGCCACCAGCATGGCGATCACGCTCTGGCCTTCTTCGATCATCATGCCGCGCACGCCGCGGGCACTGCGGCCCAGTGGGCGCACATCGTTTTCGTCAAAGCGTACGGCTTTGCCGCCGTCACTGAACAGCATCACGTCGTGCTTGCCATCGGTGAGGGCGGCGCCGATCAGGTAGTCGCCTTCGTCCAGGTTGACAGCAATGATGCCGGCCTTGCGCGGGTTGCTGAATTCGTCCAGCGAAGTCTTCTTGACCGTGCCCATGGAGGTGGCCATGAACACAAAGCGGTCTTGCGGGAAGCTGCGGGCATCGCCGGTCAGGGCCAGCACCACGTTGATCTTCTCGCCTTCCTGCAGCGGGAACATGTTGACGATGGGGCGGCCGCGCGAACCGCGCGAACCGGCCGGCACTTCCCAGACCTTGAGCCAGTACAGGCGGCCGCGGTTGGAGAAGCACAGCAGGTAGTCGTGCGTGTTGGCAATGAAGAGCTGGTCGATCCAGTCGTCTTCTTTGGTCGCAGCCGCTTGTTTGCCACGGCCGCCGCGCTTTTGCGAACGGTATTCGGAGAGAGGCTGGCTCTTGATGTAACCGCTGTGGCTCAGCGTCACCACCATGTCGGTCGGGGCGATCAGGTCTTCGGTGGAGAGGTCCTGCGCGCTGTGTTCGATCTCGCTGCGGCGGGCGCCCAGCTTGGTCTGGCCGAATTCCTGGCGCACCGAAGCCAGTTCGTCACTGATGATGATGGACACGCGCTCAGGTTTGGCCAGGATGTCGAGCAGGTCTTCGATCTCGGCCATCACGTCCTTGTACTCGGCGACGATCTTGTCCTGCTCCAGGCCCGTGAGGCGCTGCAGACGCATCTGCAGGATTTCCTGGGCCTGGGTTTCGGACAAACGGTACAGGCCGTCCTGGCCCATGCCGAACTCGCGTTCCAGGCCTTCGGGGCGGTAGTCGTCGGCGTTGACGGTGGAGCCGTCTTCGCGTGCGCGGGTGAGCATGGTGCGCACCAGCTGGCTGTCCCAGCTCTTGGCCATGAGCTCGGTCTTGGCCACGGGCGGGGTGGGGGCGTTGCGGATGATGGCGATGAACTCGTCGATGTTGGCCAGCGCCACGGCCAGGCCTTCGAGCACGTGGCCACGGTCGCGGGCCTTGCGCAGGTTGTAGACTGTGCGGCGGGTCACTACTTCGCGGCGGTGCTCCAAAAACACCTGGATCAGGTCCTTGAGGTTGCACAGCTTGGGCTGGCCGTCGATCAGGGCCACCATGTTGATGCCGAAGGTGTCCTGCAGCTGCGTCTGCTTGTACAGGTTGTTGAGCACCACCTCGGGTACCTCGCCGCGCTTGAGCTCGATCACCACCCTCATGCCCGACTTGTCGGATTCGTCCTGGATGTGGCTGATGCCTTCGATCTTTTTCTCGTGCACCAGCTCGGCGATGCGCTCGAGCAGGCTCTTCTTGTTGACCTGGTAGGGGATCTCGTCAACGATGATCGCCTGGCGCTGGCCCTTGTCGATGTCTTCAAAGTGGCACTTGGCGCGCATGACCACGCGGCCGCGGCCGGTGCGGTAACCGTCCTTCACGCCGGTGATGCCATAAATGATGCCGCCCGTCGGAAAGTCCGGCGCCGGGATGATCTCCATCAGTTCGTCGATGGAGGCTTCCGGGTTGCGCAGCAGGTGCAGGCAGGCGTCGACCACCTCGTTGAGGTTGTGCGGCGGGATGTTGGTCGCCATGCCGACCGCGATGCCGGCCGAGCCGTTGACCAGCAGGTTCGGCAGCCGGGTCGGCAGCACCTGCGGCTCGGATTCGGAGCCGTCGTAGTTGGGCCCGAAATCGACCGTTTCCTTGTCGATGTCGGCCAGCATCTCGTGCGCGATCCTG